>CANBWK010000113.1 GCA_947373105.1 Comamonadaceae bacterium
CAAGCCACGGTTCGTCGCGCGCTGGAGCGGGCCGACTTTGTGGTGGTGCAAGAAGCCTTTGCCACCGCCGCCACCTGCGCCTGGGCCGACCTGCTTTTACCGGCCACCACCTGGGGTGAAAAAGAAGGTACGGTGACCAACAGCGAGCGGCGCATCAGCCGCGTGCGCGCCGCGGTGCCGCCGCCTGGGCAAGCGCGGCATGACTGGCAGATCGTGGTCGACTTAGGGCGCCGACTGGAAAAAACCATGGCGCATTCGGCGCAGCAAAGCCTGTTCGCCTTTTACACGCCCGAAGCGATTTGGAACGAACACCGCGCCAGCACCCGCGGGCGCGACCTGGACATCACCGGCCTGAGTTACGCGATGCTGGAGCAGGCTGGGCCACAGCAATGGCCTTTGCCTGAAGGAGCCCTACAAGGCCAAGCGCGTTTGTACGAAAACGGGCAGTTCCCCACATCCAACGGCAAGGCCAAATTTGCCGCCGTGACATGGCAGGACGTGGCGGAGCCCCGGGTTTCACGCTTTCCGTTTGCGCTGACCACGGGCCGCTTGCGTGACCAGTGGCATGGCATGACGCGCACCGGCACGCTGGGCCGCTTGTTTGCACATGTGCCTGAACCGGTGCTGCAAATGCATGGGCCTGACATGCAGCGCCACGGTATTGCCGAGGGCGAGCTGGTGTTTGTCACCAGCAAGCGCGGCAGCCTGGTAGTGCCCGCGCAGGCCAGCAACACACTGCAAAGCACGCAAGTTTTCATGGCCATGCACTGGGGCAGTGACGTCCTCAGTGGCCGCGGCAACCAAGGTCACCCCTTGGCCGGTGTGAACGCCTTGACCACCTCGGACTTTTGCGGCACCTCCAAACAACCCGAGTTGAAACATGCGGCAGTGCGGGTACTCAAAGCCGAACTGCCTTGGGGTTTGATTGGCATGGCCTGGCTGCCCGAAGAGCAACTCTGGAACGCACGCAAGACCTTGCAAAACCTGATGCCCAGTTTCAGTTTCACCTCTTGCGTGCCGTTTTCTCAAGCATCGGCGTTGGGCGAAGGCAGCGCGCGCAGTGGCGTGTTGTTTCGGGCTGCCGACGACCAAGCGCCTGCCTCGGGCGTGCTTGAACAGATTGCGGCCTGCCTGGGTTTAAACCGACCTGGGGTGGTCCACTACCAAGATGCACGCCGAGGCCAAAGCCGCACAGCCCTTCTGTCTCCACCTGAAGGCCCAGAAGCCCAGCGACATTTGACCGCCTTTATGCTGGCCGGTGACACACAATCAGCCGAGTGGTTGAAGGCCGTGCTGTACAACCAGAACCCCGCACAAGGCTTTGGCCGTCAGCTGCTACAGCCCAGCAAAACGCCGCCGGTGCCGCTGGCGGCGGCACACAAGCAAGTGTGCAGTTGCTGGAACGTGAGCGAAGACGCCATCGTGAGTAGCCTGCGCGCATTGCGAGGCGAGAGCGAGTCCAAGCTGCTTCAATTGCAAGCCGAGTTGAAATGCGGCACCCAGTGTGGCTCTTGCGTGCCGGAGTTGCGCCGACTGGTTCGCCAAATTGCCACCTCAGGCTCCGACTCAATGACGATCTCAGCCTGAACGCGCTGGTCATTCAGCACCTGTCATTCACCTTATTGCCCAAAGTTATCAAGCATGTCGCAAAATCGGTGCATGGGAATCAGTCAGTACATCAAAGACATCGGGCGCGGAAAAGACGGCGCCCGTTCTCTCGACCGAGCGAAAGCTGCCGACCTGCTTGGCCAGGTGCTGGACGGCAGCGTATCCGACCTGGAAGTGGGCGCCTTCTGCCTGGCCATGCGCATCAAGGGCGAAACTGCCGCCGAGATGGCGGGCTTTTTAGACGCCACCCATGCGCGCTTGAACCGTATGCCCGACAACGGCCTCACCACCGTGGTGCTGCCCAGCTACAACGGCGCACGCAAACTGCCGGTGCTCACCCCCTTGCTGGCCTTGCTGCTGGCGCAGCGTGGGGCTGCTGTGATCATTCATGGCACTGCAACTGAATCTTCGCGCGTAACCAGCGCCAGCGTGCTGCAGGACTTGCATGTCAAGGCCCATGCTCAATTCACGTCCTTGGCCGCTGGCGAAGTCGCCCTGATCCCGACCGAAGTGCTGTGCCCCGGTCTTAAACGACTGCTCGATGTGCGACGCGTGGTCGGACTGCGCAACAGCGCCCATAGCTTGGTCAAGCTGATGAACCCTTGCTCAGGCAAGGCTTTGGTCGTGGGCAGTTACACCCACCCCGAATACGCCTTATCGATGGCCGCTACCTTTGCGCTCACCGGTCAACACGCCCTGCTCTTGCGTGGCACCGAAGGCGAGCCCGTGGCCGACCCGCGCCGAACACCCCAGATGGAGGTTTTTCGCCATGGCCAAAGTGAAATTGTGCAAATTGCGCAAGCGGGTTCACTGGTCCAAGTGCCTGATCTGCCAGGCCCTGAAGCCACCGACACAGCCCGTTATATTCAAGCTGTTTTGAACGGCGAATTCCCGATCCCCCCGTCTATCGCCCTGCAGGTGGAACACATCTTGCGTGAGGTTCAAGCATGACACATCTTCTCTCCTTTACAGGCGATTGCACCTTGGTCGGTGCAGGACCTGGCGACCCCGATTTACTGACCCTGAAGGCGGTCAAAGCCATTGCTGCGGCCTCTGTGATCTTTGCAGACGACTTGGTCAGCGATGCCGTGCTGGCCCACGCCAACGCGAAGGCCCGCATCGTGCACGTGGGCAAACGTGGTGGCTGCAAAAGCACGCCCCAATCGTTCATTGAGAAACTCATGATCACCGCTGTCCAAGAAGGTGAACGCGTTGTGCGGCTGAAAGGCGGCGACCCCTTCATCTTCGGCCGTGGCGGTGAAGAGGTGGAGCACCTGCGCCAAGCCGGCATTGCAGTCACAGTGGTCAATGGCATCACCTCAGGGCTGGCCGGTCTGAGCAGTTTGGGCGCACCACTGACACACCGTGAACATGCACATGGCGTGGTCTTCGTCACCGGACATGCCAAACCCGGTGACCGCGGAACCGACTGGCGCCAACTTGCCGCCACCGCAAGCCAAGCCAAGTTGACTTTGGTGATTTACATGGGTGTGAGCAGTGTGGTGCAGATTCAAAACGAATTGCTGACCGGTTTGGCCGCCGACACACCCGTGGCCATCATCCAGAATGCCAGTCTGCCCAGCCAACGTGAGGCCCTGACCACATTGGGTCAATTAGCGGCCACGGTCGAAGTCGAAGGCTTGCAAAGCCCGAGCGTGATGGTGGTCGGTCAAGTGGTGCAAGGCGCAGTCGCGTGGACAAGGGCTTTAGAACGTCAATTGGACACAAGTGACCGGAACTTGACACGGGCCGCCTGATCACGCGACATTGGGGACCATGCATTTTTCGATCCAAACGGGATACGTCCCAGGCTGCATAGGCCGCATCACCGAATTACACGCTCACTATTACCATGCGCTGGTGGGTTTTGGCTTGCCTTTTGAAAGTCGAGTGGCCCGGGAGCTCGCCGCCTTTTGCGATCGGTACGACCCCCTACAAGACGGTTTGTGGCTCGCCATTGACAATCAAACCCAGGAAATTCACGGCTCGATTGCCATTGATGGCATTCATGCCGAATCCCAAGGCGCCCATTTGCGCTGGTTCATGACCTCCGATACCGTGCGGGGTACGGGTGTGGGCAACCAACTGCTCAAACAGGCTCTTAGTTTTTGCCTTTCTCGCGCCTACCCTAAGGTGTATTTGTCCACATTTGAAGGGCTCCACGCGGCAAGGCATTTGTATGAAAAATCGGGCTTCGAACTGACTTACCAAGCACCAGGCCAGCAATGGGGTGCCAAGGTGAATGAACAAATTTTCGAATGGCATCCCCTTGCCTCGAAGCGATAAAGGCTTTTCCCTGTTACTAATTAATACATTTGGTTTTATTAAATTTAACTATTAATCATCTTTAACCTCTAAACTTGACGTCAAGCGAGAACAAACAAGTTCTTAAACAGTTTTGTCACACGTCAATCAGGGAGATAAAAAAATGGGACTTTTCGACGCTATAGCAGGACAAGTTGCGGGAGCTTTAGGCGGTCAAACCACAGCAGGCGGACAAGACCTGATGGGTGTGATCGGCAATTTGATCAATAACCCCCAAATGGGTGGACTTCAAGGACTGGTCCAGTCCTTCCATGACAAAGGCTTGGGCGCTGTTGTTTCCTCTTGGGTGGGTACAGGTGCCAATCTGCCCATCTCTGCGGATCAACTGACCTCCGTACTGGGCCATGGTGCTTTACAAGAGATGGCACAAAAAGTCGGCTTGCCCGTTGAGGGTCTGTCAGCACAACTCTCTAGCCTGCTCCCACAAGTGATTGACAAAATCACCCCCAACGGCAGCTTGCCGGAGGGTGACCTGCTCTCCAAGGGCATGGGGTTGCTGGGTAACTTTCTGAAATAAATCAATTTTCTGTTTTCATTGCCTGTTTAACGCCGCCCTTCGGGGCGGCTTTTTTTTGCCTGATTCAAGTTTGCCAAGCACAAGCCCTACACTCTGAGCCCATGAATTCCTTTGATGTGGTGATTGTTGGCGGCGGCGCGGCGGGTCTGTTTTGTGCCGGCGTGGCAGGCCAGGCAGGCCTGAAAGTGCTGTTGATAGACCACAGCGACAAGGTGGCTGAAAAAATTCGCATTTCAGGTGGTGGTCGTTGCAATTTCACCAATCGCATGCTGGATGCCTCAGCACCCCAGAAGCACTTCATCAGCCAGAACCCCCACTTTTGCCGCTCAGCTCTGTCGCGCTATACGCCCCAGGATTTCATTGCACTGGTTCAAAAGCACGGCATTGCTTTTCACGAAAAGCACAAGGGCCAATTGTTTTGTGACCATTCAGCCGAAGACATCATCCGCATGTTGCTGGCCGAGTGCGACGCGGGTAAGGTGACGCGTTGGTTGGGTTGCAGTGTCAAAACAGTGACCTACGCCCAACCCGAGGGCCAAACCACAGGCATGTACACATTGCTCACAGACCGTGGGCCTGTCAATACACCCTCTTTGGTGGTGGCCACAGGCGGGCTGTCTATTCCAAAAATAGGCGCCACCGATTGGGGCTACCGTATGGCTACCCAATTTGGTTTGCGTTTGGTCGCGCAACGCCCCGGCTTGGTGCCACTGACTTTTGATGGCGATGCTTGGGCCCCGTATGCCCAGCTGGCAGGCCTGGCCCTGCCCGTGGTCATTGAAACGGGTGAGAAAAAAAAACGTACCTATTTCGAAGAGGATTTACTCTTTACCCACCGGGGTTTGTCGGGCCCGGCCGTGTTGCAAATTTCAAGTTACTGGCAGGATGCGAGCCCCATTCGTTTGAACCTTGCACCTGAAATGGATTTGCCAACCCTGTTGTCGAAAGCCAAACTGCGCTCGCGCAAACTGCTCAGCAACGAGCTGGCCAGCTGGGTGCCCAACCGCCTGGCAGAAGCTTGGGTCTCGCAAGACATCGCCTTGCAACGCCCAGTGGCGGAGGTGCCCGACAAATCACTGAACCAATTGGCTGCAGCCCTGTCAGACTGGCGGCTCACCCCAACCGGCAGCGAAGGCTATAAAAAAGCCGAAGTGACTTTGGGTGGCCTCGACACACGGGAACTTTCATCGCAAACCATGGAGTCCAAACAACCTGGTTTGTACTTCATTGGCGAGGTGGTGGATGTGACCGGCTGGCTGGGGGGCTACAACTTTCAGTGGGCTTGGAGCAGTGCACATGCCTGCGCGACAGCTTTGGCGCAAAACAAGCACCAAGAAGTTATATAATTCTAGGCTTTGCTGGCAAACCCCCGTCTGCCAAATACTAGTTCGTGACGGGGAACCGCCGAAACTGGGTTTCAAGGGCCCGATCTCCCTTGATTCTGCAGCCGGCACATTTTTAGAAAATTTGATTCAATGACCACCATTCGCGTGAAAGAAAACGAGCCGTTTGACGTTGCACTGCGCCGCTTCAAACGTACCATCGAAAAACTCGGCCTGCTGACCGACTTGCGTGCCCGCGAGTTCTACGAGAAGCCCACCACCGAGCGCAAGCGTAAAAAAGCGGCCGCCGTCAAACGCCATTACAAGCGTGTTCGCAGCATGCAATTGCCCAAGAAGATGTATTGATCTTCAGCTGCTGAGCCCCAGTGGCTCTGCACAAGCCCGCTGGAGGACGCTCAAGCGGGCTTTTTTCATTTTTCTCTCGTCACTTCAGGACAGTACCATGAGCCTCAAAGACCAAATCACCGAAGACATGAAGACCGCCATGCGCGCCAAGGACAGCGAGCGTCTGGGCACGATCCGCCTGTTGCTCTCGGCCATGAAGCAAAAAGAAGTGGATGAGCGAGTGGTGCTTGACGATGCGATGGTTGTCGCGATTTTGGACAAACTGATCAAACAGCGCAAAGACTCAATCACAGCATTTGAACTAGCTGCACGCCAAGACTTGGTAGACAAAGAAAAATCGGAAATGCTCGTTTTGCAAGCCTATTTGCCTGCGCGCATGTCCACAGAAGATGTGACCTTAGCCGTCCAAGCCATCGTGGCCGCTTTGGGCGCCAAGGGCCCTGGCGACATGGGAAAAGTCATGGGTGCGGTCAAAACACAATTGGCAGGCAAGGCCGATATGGGACAAGTCTCGGCTGCGGTCAAGGCAGCGTTGGCGGGTTAAGGCCCGACCCTCAGGTCGTTAGGCCGAATGCGCTGTCCTTGAGACACTCCATGAAAACACTTTGATGTGTCTTCAAACTTTCTTGACGCAACCTAAAGCAACACATAGGGCCACGGAGCAAATCAAGAGGCGCTCGTATGGCGCCCACCTGGGCTGTGGCCTCGAACTGTTTCGCCTGCTGGTGAGCTATGGCCCACAACATCGAAGTTTCACTGATCAACCTGAGCGCCAACAAGGATGAGTCGGTCTGCACATCTGGTCCCAATCCTGAGCGTTGGCCTTTGCGGTAGACGGACAGCATTCGATCTATTTTGGGACGCAATGGGGTGTTTGCAGGCGGCAGCACCCAAGCTTCATGTGCCAAGTCGGCCCAATTAGGTTTCTTTTTCTTGTGTAAGCGGTGAGCTGAACCCGCCAGGATGGTGCTGTGCTCCTCGTACAAAGGTGTCACCTCCACCAGATTCAGATCCACCCGCAATTCGGCATGCGCCAGCATCAGGTCAATGCGACCATCCAGCAATTGCTCATAAAGCACTTGAAGCGGATGCATCTGTGTAATGAGCAACACGTCAGGCAACATTCCCCGCGATCGGGCCATGGCACGGGCTAAAACTTCGGGAGAAAAAGAGGCCAGCACACCCAGCCGCATTTCAGCACTGACACCCCCCGAAAGACCCAGCAAGTTTTCCTCGGCCAGATCGATCTCAGCAAACACTCGGTTGGCATGCTGTATCAGGCTCAACCCTGCCATTGTTGGCACTATTCTTTTAGTCGTTCGCTGAAACAAAGAAAGTTGCAAGTGCGACTCTAACTGGGCCAGGGCCCTTGAGGCCGCTGGCTGTGTCGTGTGCAACAGTTCGGCACAGCGGCTCAGATTGAGTTCGCGTCCCAAAACACTCACCAGACGCAATTGCTTGAGCGTCAGCACCCTCTTTAAATTCAAAGTCATAGCAAATCATACCAATTTTGATATGAATAAACCCACATTATTCATTTGTCACCCAAGACACGCCTTTGAATAATAGCCAACAGGCAAGCATCGACTTGGACATATCAAAACTATTGGAGACACAACACCATGCAACAACCCACCCTTTACCGTCGCTTCAAGATCGGCCTGCTTGCCAGCCTTTTACTGGTGCTGAGTTCTTCATCTTGGGCGCAGATCTACCCCAGCAAAGCGATCCGCATGGTCGTGCCTTGGCCTCCAGGCACACCCGCCGATGTGACAGGTCGCATCGTGGCCGAGAAGATGAGCACCAGTCTGGGTCAGCCCATCGTGGTGGACAACAAGCCTGGGGCAGCAGGCACCATCGGTATGGCCGATGCACTTCGTCAACCCGCCGATGGGTACACCCTTTATCTGTTTTCGTCATCAACTGTGGTTGCACCTTTGCTATTTCCGACTCAGTCCATCAACTTTAATCAGCTTGAGCCCATAGGCCACATGGCCTGGAGCTACAACGTGCTGGTGGCCCCCGTGACCAGCGCCTTGAAAGGCCCCTCAGACATCGTTCAAGCGGCAAAGGGCAAGCCCGGTAGCCTGAGTTTTGCCTCAGGGGGCAATGGCACACCCGCACACTTGGCTGGAGAACTGTTCAAACAGCAGACCGGCACTGTCACCACTCATGTTCCTTACAACCAGTTTGGTTTGGCCATTGGCGACCTGATCGCAGACCGCACCAACTTCATGTTTCTGACCGCCTCTGCAGCCATACCGCAAATCAATGGCGGCAAACTCAAACCCATGGCCGTCACTGGTGCCAAAAGACTGCCTGCCCTGAAAGACGTGCCGACCATGGCAGAGCAAGGTTTCGGAGATTTTGTACTGCGCTCATTCGACGGCATGATGGTCAAAGCGGGCACCCCCAAAGAAGTGGTGGAACGCCTGAACTCCGAACTGAACAAAGCCTTGAACCTGCCGGATGTGCGAGAACGTTTGGCAGCCCTGGCTCTCGAACCCGAACCGATGAGCGGCGCACAGTTTGGCCAAGTGATTGCCACGGAGACAGACAAATGGCAACGCATTGGTCGAGCAGCCCAGATCAAGGTCGATTGAATGTTCACTGCCATCAGTGAAACCGACATCATCATTGTTGGTGCGGGCTCATCAGGCTGCGTCCTGGCTGCCCGCCTGAGCGAAGACCCACATCTGCAAATTACGCTCATTGAAGCTGGAACCCCCTCCAAATACCCTTGGTTGGACATCCCGATCGGCTATTTCAAAACCGTAGGCAACCCTGCACACGATTGGCAATTTGAAACCCAGCCCGAAACCGGTATGGCCAAGCGGCGTCTGCCCTGGCCCCGTGGCAAGGGATTGGGGGGCACAAGCCTGATCAACGGGATGTTGTATCTCAGGGGCCATCGGCATGACTATGATCAATGGGAGGCGCTGGGCAACAAGGGTTGGTCCTGGGCCGATGTACTGCCCTATTTTCAGCGCGCCATGAACACGGACCACCCTTTCCCAGGCGATGGACACGACGGTCCATTGTGGGTGTCTGAATTGCCGCACGATCATCTTTCGGATGCCTTTGTAGCTGCTGCAGGAAAATCCGGCATTCCCCCCACAATCGACTTCAATGGCGGCGACAACTCGGGCGCGGGCTACTTTCGCATGAATACGCGCTACGGACAACGCATGAGCACCGAGCGGGCTTACCTGCGGCAGGCCATGCAAAGACCCAACCTACAGGTCATCAGTGGCGCGCAGGTCACGCAGGTTTTGATGCAAGGCCAACGGGCACATGGCGTGTCCTGGGTCAAAGATGGGCAACCCCACAGACTGCATGCCCGCCACGAAGTGGTGCTCAGTGCAGGTGCTATTCAATCACCACAACTGCTGCAACTGTCGGGCATCGGTCCCAGTGACTTGCTCAAGAAACACGCGATTGAAACGCTCATAGATTTGCCGGGTGTTGGCGAAAACCTGCAAGACCACCTGCAAGTGCGTCCCTCCTTTCGCTGCCAGGGGGTAGAGACCCTGAACGATGTGGCTAACAGCACTTGGCGCAGTGCACGCGACTTTGTGCGCTACCAACTCACACGCACAGGCCCCTTAGCGACAGGTGTTTACCGAGCAGGCGCTTTTATGGCTCTGGACAACGCAGAGCAGCCCGACTGGCCCAATGTGCAAATTCATTTCGGACTGGTCAGTTTCGACCGACCGCATCAGCCGCCACATCCGTTTCCGGGCATCACGTTGTCAGCGTGCATGCTGCGCCCTGACAGCCGTGGGCGCATCCAGATTGGCAGTGCCGACCCCTTGGCGCGCCCGAATATCTATGCAGGGTACCTTAGCGCCGAAAGCGATCAACGACTGGCTGTTCGCATGGTGCGCAAGATGCGCGAAATCGCCAGTCAGGCACCGCTGTCAAGTTTCATCGTGCAAGAGCACGAGCCCGGCGCTGCAGCTGAAACCGATGCCGAGATCCTGGACTGGGTGCAACATCGGGCAGGCAGTATCTTTCACCCTGTTGGCACCTGTGCCATGGGGCCGACCACAGACCCCATGGCAGTCGTGGACACTCGATTGCGCGTGCACGGGGTGCAAGGCCTGCGGGTGGTCGACGGATCGGTGATGCCGCGCATCGTGTCTGGCAACACCAACGCCCCCATCATCATGCTGGCCGAAAAAGCAGCAGATCTGATCCGTGAGGACCTAAGGACTTAAGACTCTTTGCGCGGTGTTTTCCATCGGGCACGGCTGCCACCCTGCCTGCGCCCGGCAGCACCTTCTGGTTTAAGCCTTTGTGCCAACGCGAATGCACGCGCATGCATCGCACTCAAACTCTGCGCCAAGGTCCGACGCGCTTCGGTCGACAAATCTTGCAGAACCTCGTGGTGAACTTGAACGACACGCGGAAAAATCACTGAATACAAATCTCTGCCAACCTCTGTCAGCAGCACCTTGGCTTTGCGCCCATCCCCTGGCACAGATTGTCTTTCTACGATGCCTTTGGACATGAGGACCCGTAAAGTTTTGGAAGCTTGAGATCGGTCCACCGTGGTGCGAGCCGCCAAGTCCGAAGGGGACATGGTACTGAGCTCGGCCAACATGGCTACAAATTGCCATTCCTCACGGGTGATACCGTATTCATTTTCACAAATCCGAGTCACCAAGGAGCCGCTGATACCCATGAATTCTGAAACTCTGAAATTGAGCAAATCGAATATCGATTGCGGATTTTCAAATTGAGGTAAATGGTTTTGCGCGACCAGCGATGCTTTAGGAAAACCCATATTCGCAACTGCCTGTATTGGGGAAAGACCTGAGGATAATGGATTTTTTCCATTACCTACTTGCTGCCTATGCTGTCAGCATGATCACCAGCAACATTGACATCCGTAGCGCCAATGCGCAGCA
>CANBWK010000114.1 GCA_947373105.1 Comamonadaceae bacterium
CGGGTCTGGAGCGGGATGCTGTCAACAGTCAATGGTTTCATTTGCACCGGCTTGTAAGTCAGTAGGTTGCCCTCTTTGTGCCACAGCGTGTGTTTGTGCCAATCTTGGTCGTTGCGACCATTGGGATGCGCTGGAGTATCGCCATAGTCGTTCACGGTATGGGCGCCGCGACTCTCCTGACGGGCGGCAGCTGACACGATGGTGGCTTGCGCGGCTTCAATCAGGTTTTCGACTTCCAGTGCTTCAATACGCGCCGTGTTAAACACCATGGACTTGTCTTTGAGGCCTATTTTGGCGACGCGGTCACGCAGTTCCGCCAATTTGCTCACACCTTCATCCATCATGGCTTGCGTACGGAACACGCTGGCGTGCTGTTGCATGGCATCGCGGATGTCGTTGGCCACGTCCTGAGCGTATTCGCCGTCAGTCACGGTTTCGAGGCGGTTGAGGCGCTCCAAAGACATGTCGGCGGCGTTTTCAGGCAGCGGCTTGTGGGTCTTGACTTTGCTGTGGTGGTCCACGATGTGGTTGCCCGCTGCGCGGCCAAATACCAACAAGTCGAGCAGAGAGTTGGTGCCCAAGCGGTTTGCGCCGTGTACCGACACGCAAGAGCACTCGCCCACAGCGTACAAACCGTTCACCACAACGCTCTCGTTGCGGGCGTTTTGTGTCACCACTTGACCATTGATGTTGGTCGGGATGCCGCCCATTTGGTAATGGATGGTGGGGATCACGGGGATGGGTTCTTTGGTGATGTCGACGTTGGCAAAGTTGTGGCCAATCTCGAACACCGACGGCAAACGCTTCATGATGGTGTCGGCGCCCAAGTGGGTCATGTCCAGGTTGATGTAGTCCTTGTTAGGACCGCAGCCGCGACCTTCTTTGATCTCTTGGTCCATGCAGCGTGACACGTAGTCGCGTGGGGCCAAGTCTTTGTAGGCGGGGGCATAACGCTCCATGAAGCGCTCGCCATTGCTGTTGCGCAAAATGGCGCCTTCGCCACGGCAGCCTTCGGTCAGCAGCACGCCGGCGCCGGCCACGCCGGTGGGGTGGAACTGCCAGAACTCCATGTCTTCCAGAGCAAGGCCTGCGCGCGCAGCCATGCCCAAACCGTCGCCGGTGTTGATAAAAGCGTTGGTGGAGGCGGCAAAAATACGCCCGGCTCCACCGGTGGCCAGCATCGTGGTTTTGGCTTCGAGCATGTAAAGCTCGCCGGTTTCCATTTCCAGAGCCGTCACGCCGACCACGTCGCCATCAGCGTCACGGACCAAGTCCAGCGCCATCCATTCCACAAAGAAAGTGGTTTTAGCGGCCACGTTTTGCTGGTAAAGCGTGTGCAACATGGCATGACCGGTGCGGTCGGCGGCAGCACAGGCGCGCTCCACAGCCTTTTCGCCGTAGTTGGCAGTGTGGCCACCGAAGGGGCGTTGGTAAATGGTGCCGTCCGGATTGCGGTCGAAAGGCATGCCCATGTGCTCCAAGTCGTACACGACTTTGGGCGCTTCACGGCACATGTACTCAATTGCGTCTTGATCGCCGAGCCAGTCGGAGCCTTTGACGGTGTCGTAGAAGTGATAGTGCCAGTTGTCTTCGTTCATGTTGCCCAACGAGGCACCGATGCCCCCTTGCGCGGCCACCGTGTGTGAGCGGGTGGGGAACACTTTGGACAGAACGGCCACATTCAAGCCTGCACGAGCGAGCTGCAAGGAGGCGCGCATGCCGGAGCCACCGGCGCCGACGATGACCACGTCAAATTTGCGTTTGGCGATCTTGTCTTTGGAATATGTCATGGTGAGTATTTATTTGAAACAGGGACGACGCGATAGGGGAGATCAAAGCCGCCACAACACTTGAATGGCCCAGCCAGCACAGCCGACCAGCCAGACGATAGAAGCAATGTGCAGACCCAAGCGCACACCCACGGGTTTGATGTAATCCATCCAGATGTCCCGGATGCCGACCCACACGTGCATGAGCATGGCCAAAATCACACAGAATGTCAGCACTTTCATCCACTGGGCGGCAAAAATGCCGGCCCATTGGTCGTAGCCGATCGGTCCTGAAGTGAAGATCACCTGGGCCAACAAAATGACAGTAAACAGCGCCATGAGAACGGCTGTCACACGTTGCGCCAGCCAGTCGCGGAAACCATAACCAGCACCTGTGACGATGCGTTTGGAGCCGTAATTTACGGAGGACATAGGTCTTTTCTTTCTCAGTATTTAATACAGGCCGAACAGCTTGGCGCCCAGCACCAGAGTCAGGGCGATGCCCAGTGAAAGGGTGACCAGTGCCGATGACTTGCCAAATTCCTTGCTGACAGCGTGATTCACATCCATGTACAGGTGACGAACACCCGCAATGAAGTGGTGCAAGTAAGCCCAGAGCAAAGCCAAGGCCACCAACTTCATCATCCAACCCGGCACAAAGCCGCAACCGACAGAGAAGATGGCGGTAAATTTGGCATAGGAAAACTCGGAAGTGATCGAGTTGTCAAACATCCAGATGATGAAGGGCATCAGTACAAACATCAACGCGCCGCTGACGCGGTGCAAGATGGAAACCCAGCCTGCCGCAGGCAAGCTGTAAGACGGAAGGTCGGTCAGGGCATTGATATTGCGAAATTCTGGCCGCTTACGGGCGAGTTCAGTCATATTTTTTCCTGTGAGGTAACGCTGTCGTAACTTGAAGAGATTAACCAATGGATTCTATTGCAACGCAACAAACTGACACGGGCATTTCACTTTTCCACGGTAAATTCACAAAAGTGAAGGCGCGATCAACTGAGTTTATTGTGGTAATAGTGTGTGTCGGTGCGGTAAAGTCCACGGCGCAGCTCCATTGGCGTGTCGTTGTAAGTAAATGCCACGCGCTCAACGCTCAGCAGAGGCGTCCCGAGGGTGACTTGCAGCAATTCGCATTGGCGCGCATCAGGACTTATTGCACGTATTTTTTCTTCGGCACGAACCATGCGGACACCAAATTGCGTTTCAAACAGAGCGTACATCGGGCCGCGGTAATCGGTCAGATGCTCTGAAGTGAGGCCTTTGAAAGGGCCTCCTGGCAGCCACAAGTCTTCCAAAATGGTGGGCGTGCCTGCAAAGGAAAGGACGCGTCGCACTTGTAATACAGCATCGCCCGAGCGTAAAGCCAGGGTTCGTGCCACTTCAGCGCTGGCCCGCAAACGTTTGCAGTCAATGATTTCTCGCTGCGCCGGGCCTTCGCTGTTGACATCGCCGTTGTCCGGCTGTAATTTGAGAAAACGGTACTGAACGTTTTGTTCCGAATGCGTGGCGACAAAAGTTCCTTTGCCTTGACGGCGCACCAGCAAATGATTCGAAGCCAATTCGTCGATGGCTTTGCGAACCGTGCCTTGGCTGACCTTAAAGCGAGCGGCCAAGTCATTTTCACTGGGAATGACTTCGCCCGGCTTCCACTCCCCTGACTGCAAACTTTGCAGTATGAGACCTTTGATTTGCTGATAGAGCGGGCTGAAAGCCGGCGTCAAAGACAAAGTCTCTTGCGAACCTGAAAAAATCTCAACGGGGGTGAGCGGTGTGTTCATTAACGGGTGGGTAGTTCGGCATACCCATGCCGGACATAGAGATGTGATTGCGACGCCATCATATCTTATATAAGACATAAGACAAATTGACGAATCAGGATTTTCGCAGGTACACTCACAGGTTATTTGCAGTACGCACAGCAAGCCACTTGCGCTTTGGGCCGGTTTGCCATACAGCTCTTGCTGGCAGTGTGCCGGATGGGCTGCTGCAATACCCCTTTCACAACACTTCTGGAGTTCACACCATGAGCAAAAAACCTGTTCGCGTTGCCGTCACCGGCGCTGCTGGCCAAATTGGATACGCATTGCTGTTTCGAATTGCCTCCGGCGAAATGCTGGGCAAAGACCAGCCCGTCATTCTGCAATTGCTGGAAGTCCCCGTCGAAGGTCCACAAAAAGCGCTCAAAGGCGTGATGATGGAATTGGACGACTGCGCTTTCCCATTGCTGGTCGGTATGGAAGCCCATGGCGACCCCATGAAGGCCTTCAAAGATGCGGACTACGCATTGCTGGTTGGCTCGCGCCCACGCGGCCCCGGCATGGAGCGCGCTGAGTTGCTCGCCATCAACGGCGCCATCTTCACCGCACAAGGCAAGGCTTTGAACGCTGTGGCTTCACGCGACGTCAAAGTGCTGGTCGTAGGCAACCCCGCCAACACCAACGCTTACATCGCCATGAAGGCCGCGCCAGATCTGAAGCCAGGTAACTTCACCGCCATGCTGCGCTTGGACCACAACCGCGCGCTGTCGCAAATCGCTGCAAAGACCGGCAAAGCCGTGGCTGACATCGAAAAATTGTGCGTGTGGGGCAACCACTCGCCCACCATGTATGCCGACTACCGCTTCGCCACCATCCAGGGCGAGTCTGTTAAAACCATGATCAACGACCAAGAATGGAACGCCAATGTGTTCTTGCCCACTGTGGGCAAACGCGGGGCGGCCATCATCGAAGCCCGTGGCCTGTCTTCGGCTGCATCGGCTGCCAACGCTGCCATTGACCACATGCGCGATTGGGCCTTGGGTACCCATGGCAAGTGGGTGACCATGGGCATCCCATCACAAGGCTGGTATGGCATACCTAAAGATGTCATGTTCGGCTTTCCAGTGACCTGCGAAAACGGCCAATACAAAGTCGTCGAAGGTCTGGACATTGACGCCTTCAGCCAGGGCTGCATCGATAAAACTTTGAAAGAGTTGACTGACGAGCAAGCTGGCGTGGCCCATTTGATTTGACAGGACTTGACCTTGTCCGCGCACCCTAGAGATGTTTTGCTCGGCGCCCAGGCAGGCGCTGTGCAGCTGCCGGTTTGCGACCATTACAGTGGCGTGGAAGTGCGGATGCGCAAGAGCTTGCAATTGCAAGCCGAAATGACACAAGAGTTCGGGACTTGCGTTTTCGATGTGTCTTTGGATTGCGAAGATGGCGCCCCCGTTGGCGGCGAAGTTGAGCACGCGGAACTGGTGATTGAATTGGCCTTAGGCGCAGCACCCGAAGCCCGTGTCGCTGTGCGCGTTCATCCCGTCGACCACCCCAGTTTTGAGGCGGATATGGCGGCCATCGCCGGCAAGGCCGGGCACCGTTTGACGCACATGATGGTGCCCAAGGTCGAATCCGTCGCGGATGTGATTCGTGCCGAACAAGCCTTGCACCATGCCGGCGCTCCTGAACTGCCTTTGCATGTGTTGATCGAGTCGCCCGCAGCCGTCCATCGGGCTTTTGAAATTGCGGCGCACCCGCGCGTGCAGTCCATTGGTTTTGGTGTGATGGACTTTGTGTCAGCCCATGGTGGTGCCATTCCTGCAGAGGGCATGTCCTCTGCAGGTCAGTTTACGCACCCCTTGGTGCTGCGTGCGAAGCTTGAGATCGCGAGTGCTTGCCATGCTTTCGGCAAGGTGCCTTCCCATTGTGTGGTGACGGAATTCAGTGATTTACGGGCCATCCAGATGGCGGCTGAGCGGGCTGCGCGTGAACTGGGTTACACCAGGATGTGGAGCATTCATCCTGCGCAAATTCGCCCGATCCTTGAGGCTATGGCCCCAAGAGCACAAGAAATCGATCTGGCCAGTGACATCATTGTCGCGGCACAAGCTGCCGACTGGGCCCCAATCAGTCACAAGGGCCAATTGCATGACCGTGCCAGTTACCGGTATTTTTGGCAGGTCATTGAGCGTGCACATCGAACAGGACGCGAGTTGCGCCCCGAGATGAGACTGTATTTTCAATTGCATTGACGCGCGTTCACTACTCAATAGACACAATGAAAACAACCCCAGTGGCTTTAATGCTCTGTACTTTGTTCATAGCCTCGGCTTGGGCACAGACCACTGCGAAGGTCGTTACATGGCCTAACAAGTCTGTGCCAAAGGCCGTAGTTCATGAGGAAGCCGCCTCACCTGAAGCACTTGAAATTGCGCAGCGCGTGCATGTGGGGCCTATGCCTTGTGAATTGGGTGCAACAGTTCACTTGAGCCATGACCCTGCATCGCCAGGCTATTTTCATGTGAGTGGCAAAGGTTTCCGCTACCGGATGAAGACGGTTGCAACTACCACGGGCGCGATCCGTCTTGAAGATCAAAAGGCCGGTACAGTTTGGTTGCAACTGGCCAACAAATCGATGCTGATGGACCAAAAGAAAGGCCGCCGTGTGGCCGATGAATGCGCTCACCCCGACCAAGTCGCTTTTGCCAAGGACATGGTCAACAACCCCCCGCCCGCTTTGATCGACACGACAGGCATGGGCCGCTAGTTTTTTAATTTCACTTTGACTGATTGGAGTAAACCATGTTGAAAGCCTACCGAGACCATGCTGCTGAACGTGCTGCATTGGGTATCCCACCCTTACCATTGGACGCCAAGCAAACGGCCGAACTGATCGAGTTGATCAAAGCCCCTGCTGCGGGTGAAGAGGCGTTCTTGATGGACTTGTTGACGCACCGTGTGCCACCAGGCGTGGACGATGCAGCCAAAGTCAAAGCTTCATTCTTGGCTGCTGTGGCGCACGGCGAAATCAAGGTCGGCTTGATCTCTAAGAGCAAAGCCACTGAGTTGTTGGGCACGATGGTGGGTGGCTACAACGTGCACCCCTTGATCGAGTTGCTCGACGACACTGAAGTGGCCGCTGTGGCCGCGCAAGCGTTGAAGAAAACTTTGTTGATGTTTGACTTCTTCAACGACGTCGCTGAAAAAGCCAAAGCAGGCAATGCACATGCCAAGGCCGTGATACAAAGCTGGTCGGAGGCAGAGTGGTTCACTTCGCGTCCTGAAGTCGAGAAAAAAATCACCATCACCGTGTTCAAGGTGCCTGGCGAGACCAACACCGACGACTTGTCGCCAGCCCCTGACGCATGGAGCCGCCCTGACATCCCCTTGCACTACTTGGCGATGTTGAAAAATACCCGCGAAGGTGCGCCTTTCAAGCCAGAGGATGACGGCAAACGCGGCCCCATGGCCATGATTGAAGAGCTCAAGAAAAAAGGCAATTTGGTGTCCTACGTCGGCGACGTCGTCGGTACAGGCTCCTCACGCAAGTCGGCCACCAACAGCATCGTCTGGGGCTTTGGTGAAGACATTCCGTTTGTGCCGAACAAACGTTTCGGCGGCGTGACTTTGGGCGGCAAGATTGCCCCCATCTTCTTCAACACCCAAGAAGACTCTGGCGCTTTGCCCATCGAAGTGGACGTGACAGCCCTGAACATGGGTGACGTGGTGGACGTGTTCCCCTATGAAGGCAAGATTGTGCGCAACGGTGAAACCGTGACCACTTTCCAACTCAAGAGCGATGTGCTGTTTGACGAAGTGCGCGCCGGTGGCCGTATCAACCTGATCATTGGCCGCAGCCTGACTTCCAAAGCGCGTGATTTTCTGGGCCTACCTACGTCGACCGTGTTCCGTTTGCCCACAACGCCCATCACCACCAAGGCCGGTTTCACCTTGGCGCAAAAAATGGTCGGTCGTGCGGTGGGTTTGCCAGAAGGCCAGGGTGTGCGCCCAGGCACTTACTGCGAGCCCAAGATGACCACCGTGGGCTCACAGGACACCACAGGACCGATGACCCGCGACGAGTTGAAAGACTTGGCTTGCTTGGGTTTTTCGGCCGACATGGTCATGCAATCGTTCTGCCACACCGCGGCTTACCCCAAGTCGGTGGACGTCAAAACCCACCGCGAATTGCCAGCGTTCATCAGCAACCGAGGTGGTGTTTCATTGCGTCCTGGAGACGGCGTGATCCACAGCTGGCTCAACCGTTTGTTGTTACCTGACACCGTGGGCACGGGTGGTGACTCACACACACGTTTCCCCATCGGTATTTCGTTCCCAGCTGGTTCTGGCTTGGTGGCTTTCGGTGCAGCCACAGGGGTGATGCCTTTGGACATGCCCGAGTCCATCTTGGTTCGCTTCAAAGGCGACATGCAACCCGGCGTGACTTTGCGCGACTTGGTGCACGCCATTCCGCTGTTCGCGATCAAGCAAGGTTTGTTGACCGTGGCCAAGTCCGGCAAGATCAACGAATTCTCTGGCCGCATCTTGGAAATCGAAGGTTTGCCTAACCTCAAGGTTGAACAAGCATTTGAATTGTCGGACGCGTCTGCCGAGCGTTCTGCTGCAGGTTGTTCCATCAAGCTCAACAAAGAGCCTGTGCAGGAATACCTCAAGTCCAACGTGGTGCTGATGAAAAACATGATCGCCGACGGTTACGCCGACGCGCGCACATTGGCGCGTCGCATCGAAAAAGTCGAAGCTTGGCTGGCCGCACCTCACCTGCTTGAAGCAGACAAAGATGCTGAATACGCCTTCGTCATCGACATTGATTTGGCCGACATCAAAGAGCCTATCGTTTGCTGCCCCAACGATCCCGATGACGCCAAGTTCTTGTCTGAAGTGTCTGGCACGAAGATCGACGAAGCCTTCATCGGTTCTTGCATGACCAACATCGGTCACTTCCGCGCCGCAGCCAAGTTGCTTGGCGGTCAGCGCGATATTCCGGTCAAGTTGTGGGTCGCCCCACCCACGAAGATGGACGAGAGCGAGTTGATCAAAGAAGGTCACTACGCCGCGTTCGGCACGGCCGGTGCCCGCACCGAAATGCCAGGCTGCTCGTTGTGCATGGGCAACCAGGCCCAAGTGCGCGAAGGCGCGACCGTGGTGTCTACCTCCACCCGTAACTTCCCCAACCGTTTGGGCAAGAACACCAACGTGTACTTGGCTTCTGCCGAGTTGGCTGCCATCACCTCGAAGATGGGCAAGTTCCCCACCGTGGCCGAATACCATGAAGCCATGGGTGTGGTGAACGCCGACGGCGTAGAGATCTACAAGTACCTGAACTTCAACCAGATTGAAGAGTACGTGGAGAACGCGAAGGGCGTGACGGCGTAATTCAAGCTTTCGGGCTCCAGGATTTCAAGCGGCCTTCGGGCCGCTTTTCCGTGGTGATTTGCTTTTTTATGCGCGTTTTTCCGATGACGCAACGCTGCTGAATCTGCTAATGTGAGGCGACCGTTGACAAGTGATTGGGAAATTCATGAAAAATCTGACTTTGGATCAAGCCACGCAAATACTGCAAGGCGCTATGAAGGCCGCACGAGCGGCGAACTATAAACCCATGGGCATTGTGGTGCTGGATGCTTCGGGCCAGTTGGTGTCTTTTGTGCGAGAAGATGGAGCAAGCATGTTCCGCTTCGATATCGCCCGAGGCAAGGCCTGGGGCGCCGTTGGCATGGGTGCCTCCAGTCGCACGCTGGCAGAGCGGGCCAAAGACAATCCCAATTTCTTTGTGGCTTTGTCGGCCACAGCTGAGGGTAAGTTTTTACCGCAACCCGGTGCCGTTTTGATCAAAGACGCCAGCGGCCATATCTTGGGTTCAGCCGGTGCCAGTGGGGGTACAGGCGATGAGGACGAGTTGATTTGCATGGCAGGGATTCAATCTGCCGGACTGGTTGCAGGTTAAAAAATGAAAACAACACAACAAACAATTGGGCTTAAGGCACGCGTGGGTGTTTTGGGGATGGGCATCATGGGGGGCGCCATGGCCGAGACCTTGCTGGCGCACGGCTTTACTGTCACTGGTTTCGACATCGATCCCAAAGCACGGGCTCGCTTGAAGAAAGCGGGTGGTCAAGCCATGACCAGCGTGGCCGATGTGGCCAGCCAGTCTGATGTGCTGATTGTGTCTTTGCCATCGTCCAAGGCTTTGGCGAAAGTCACAGAGGCGCTCGTCAGCATGCCTCGGTCTACTTGGACCCAGCCGCCCATCGTCATAGAGGCCAGTACTTTGCCTCTGGCAGACAAAGAGGCGTTTGCCAACAGCCTGCGCAAACTGGGCATCACGACATTGGATTCACCCGTCAGCGGCACGGCGGTTCGGATCAGGGAACGCGACTGGACATTTTTTGTCAGCGGTCCGCAAAAAGCCTACCGAACGGTCTTGCCGGTCTTGAATGCATTCACGGACAACGTGGCCTATGTCGGGCCATTTGGCAATGGCATGAAGATGAAGTTTGTGGCCAACCATCTCGTAGCCGTGTACAACGTGGCCTATGCTGAGTCGATCACCTTTGCCCGAAAAATGGGGCTTGATCCGCAGGCGGTGCTTCAATTGATGGGCAACAGTCCTGTGCTGGGTACGGGCTTAATGCGCTTGCGCATGCCCATGATGGTGGCGAGGAAATACTTGCCGGCGACCATGAAAGTGGACGTTTGGCAAAAAGACATGGCCGTGATTGCCCAGATGGCCACGCAAGTGGATTGTCCGATACCGCTCTTTGCAACCTGCGCCCCGATTTTCAACAGTGCCATGGCCATGGGCAAGGCCTTGGAGGACACGGCATCTGCCGCGGAGGTCTTGTCGGCCATGGC
>CANBWK010000115.1 GCA_947373105.1 Comamonadaceae bacterium
GGACAGCACACGACAGCCTCGCACAACGAGGTGGTGCTGATCTGCGGTTCACTTGGCATCTCATCTTTGGTTTGCTTGCTCAACAACGGAAACAAAGGCCAAAGCGAGACCACAGCCAACTTGATGGGCCCCTTCTGGCGCGAGGCTTCCCCCCCCGTTGCGAACGGCGGCTCGCTTGTCAGATCGCCAACACCAGGGCCACCACTTTTTGTGAATGCATGGGTTCGCGACTTGAATGGTCGTCCCGTCCAAGACGCTGAAGTGGACGTGTGGCACACAAGCGGCGAAGGCTATTATGAAAACCAAGACCCGGTTCAAGCGGACATGAATTTGCGTGGCAAATTCACTACCGATGCCAAGGGGCATATCGGCTTTCACACGGTCAAACCTGGCGCCTATCCGATCCCCCTGAATGGACCGGCAGGCGAATTGCTGCGAGCGCTAGGCCGCCACAATATGCGGCCAGCGCACATTCATTTCATGATCAACAAGCCTGGCTACAAAACCCAGTTCTCACAGGTGTATTCCAGCGATGACCCCTATTTGGAAACCGACGTTCAGTTTGGTGTGACACAAGCACTTATTGGTCAATATGTGCTGCACACAGATGAACCCTCTCCTTCCGAAGACATCAAGGGTTCGTGGTACTCGCTTGACCATCATTTTGTGATCGAACCTGGGAGCAATCAATTGCCCAGCCCCCCCATTACAGGCAAGGCCACTGGCGCGCGGCCGATTCAGGTCGTTCTGGAGCGAACTGAATGACGAAGCCCAGTCGCTCCAGTCACCGCAAAACCTCTATTTTGGATGTCGCCCAAAAAGCGGGTGTTTCTCTGGGCACGGTTTCCCGAGTGATCAATCACCATGCCAGCGTAAGTCCAGATAAACGCTCACGCGTTTTGGAGGCGATTGATGCGCTTGGTTACTCACCAGACAAAGTTGCTCAATCCATGCGAAGCCATCGCTCAATGACTTTTGCCTGCGTGATGCGTGATTTCACGGTGCCAGTGCTCAGCATGTTTGTGGATGCCATGCAAAGAGAAATCGATAGCTTTGGATTTTCTTTGATGGTCGCTTCAAGTTACCACGATCCTCTGCGCGAAATGTCATTGCTTATGGGGTTTCAGCAACGTAGAATTGACGGTTTGGTTATCGCCAGCTCATCGGAGAAAGACCCAGCGCTGCGATCTGCAATGAAGGGGATGGATTTTCCGATTGTCCTGATTGACCGCGACTCGCCCAGCGACCTTGACCGTGTCATGGTCAACCATGCACAGGGCGTTAATGATGCAGTCCAATACTTGTCTTCTTTGGGGCATCGATCTATCGCAATCATCACGGGAGATCCTGACCTGCATCCAACCCGCCATCGCTTGCTAGGATATCGAAAAGGCATGAAAGCCTGCAAACTGACCATTAAAGCCGACTGGATTAGGGCCATATCTTTCAGCGGCGATGTGGGCTATCACGAAACCTTGCGCTTGCTGGACTCACAGCACCCACCTTCTGCCATCATTGCAGGTGGTTCTGCACTATTACCCGGCGTGTTGCGAGCAGCTCGTGAGCTGCAATTGCGAATACCGCAAGATCTGTCGGTGATCGCTGGTGCAGACAGTGACCTGGCCTCACTCTCTTCACCAGCCATCACGGCCATTCGATGGGAGCATGACGAACTAGGCCGCGCTGCAGGGAGATTTTTAATGGCTCGACTGAAAGACCCTTCACTTGATGGGCAACATCACCAAGTGAATGCAGCTTTGATCGTAAGGGGTTCCTGCGCACCACCCGAGCGTAAGAGCGTGAGGTCTAAGCACAAGACGCCTCGGTGACTTAAAGTATTGACAAATCCATTCATGGTTTTAAGATGAAAGTCGGTCAAGGGCTAGTCATACAGAACGCAAGTCCTTGATTTTTTTAAAATCCATTTTGAAACGTTTCCAAATAATATGGAATCAATTGAAGGCAAGACATGAGACGAATTGGTATTGATGTGGGAGGCACATTCACCGATGTGGTGATGGTTGACGAAGGCAGCGGAGCCATATGGTCAACCAAGGTAGCAACAACACCATTAGACAGGACTGTTGGCGCCTTAAATGGCTATCGACGCATTCTTGAACTCAGCGCTAGTCAATCGGGTGATATTGGTTTTATAGGCCACGGCACCACAATGGCCACAAACATGGTAGTGGAGCACAAAGCAGCCAAGGCAGCACTCATCACAACCAAAGGTTTCCGAGACATACTGGAAATGAGGCGTTTGTCTCGGCATGATCGCGCCGATCTTTACGACCTGCAATTTGACAACCCCCCTCCCCTTGTTGAACGACGTTGGAGGTTTGAGCTTGATGAAAGAATGCTGGCCAGTGGTGCTGTGGAGCTCGCGCCTAACTTGGAATCCCTGAAAGACATGGCTCGGCAAATCCAGGAAAGCGACATCGAAGCCGTTGCAATTTGTCTTTTACACGCCTACGCCAATCCAAAACATGAACAACTTGTTCGTGATGCGCTCAAGCTACTTTTGCCTACTCACTTCATCACCTGCTCGCACGAAGTCAATCCGGAGATGCAGGAGTACGAGCGATGCAGTTCCACCGTCATGAATGCGATGCTGGGGCCGGTGTGCGGTCGCTACATCAATCACTTGCAGGATCTCCTTACGCATGAAGGCTTTAAGGGAGAGTTACTTTTTATGCAGTCGAATGGTGGTTTAGCTTCGGCTCAAACCGTTGCTCATAAGCCTATCGTTCTACTCGAGTCGGGTCCTGCAGGTGGTGTCAGTGCGGGCGTTCGCAGCAGTCAGCAGTCAGGTTTAAAGGGCTTGCTGTTGGGTGACATGGGGGGGACCACATTTGATGTCTCCATGATTCGAGATTCTCGCCCTGAAATACGTACTCAATCTTTACTACACACCTATGCTGTTCGTTCACCCAGTATTGACATCGACTCGATTGGTGCAGGAGGTGGATCCATAGCTTGGATTGACAGCGTTGGGGGCATTCATATCGGTCCGCAAAGTGCCGGAGCAGATCCAGGGCCGGCATGTTACGGACGCGGTGGACTGCGCCCAACAGTGACTGATTGCAATGTGATTCTGGGGTATGTCGATCCGAACAGCTTTCTAGGCGGCGAGTTCAAGCTTGATCAGCAAGCCGCCTACCTGGCAGTCGAAGAACACTTGGCAAAGCCTCTTGGCGTTACTGTTATGGAAGCCGCATGGACAGTTCGGGTTGTTGCCAATGCTTTGATGGCACAGGCCATGCGTCTCATGACCGTCGAGCGTGGCTTTGATCCGAGAGATTTTGCTTATTTATGTTACGGAGGCGCAGGCCCCGTACATGCAATCGATCTTGCCCAAGAGCTTGAAATTCAACGTGTCATCGTGCCGCCACTTCCCGGACTCTTCAGCGCCTTCGGCATGATTGTGGCTGATCGACAGTTCGACGATCAGATTGCTGTTGAATCGGAATTGTCCGCAGTCAGCGGATTGCAGATCAGCCAATGGTGTGAACGTTTGAAGGAACAGGCCACCCAGACGTTGGGCTCTGTTTCTGGCATCCAACAACTTGAGGCAACTTACAGAGCTGATTGTCGTTATGCAGGTCAACCTGCCGCCATCTCTATTCTGATCCCTGGCGAAGACCTGACTGCATCTGGCATCAATGACAATCTGAAAAATCACATCCGAGCCGGATTTGAACAGGAACATAAACGCAATTGGAACTTCATCAAACCAGACCAACCTATCGTTCTCGTCAATCTGCGTATTCAGGCCAATATCAATAGCGGATGGCGGGGATTGGTCAAACACGCGGTCTCGCCTAAATCGAGCAAGCTTGCAGCGACAAGCATTCGAAATGTCTATATCGACGGCCAAATGCAAGCGCTTCCTGTGTATCAGCGCAGTGAATTGGCGCCACACGACACTATTCAAGGCCCGGCCGTTATCGAAGAGCCCAGTAGCTGCGTCATTTTCAAACTGGGCCAAAGTGCCAGTGTTGATGATATCGGCAACCTTAACATTCAACTGTGATCGCCATGGAAACCATTGTTTACGAAATTATTCGACACTCGCTTTACGCCATTGCACGCGAGATGAAGGTGGCCATGATGCGCACGGCTGCCAGCCCCATCATGCACTTGGGCGCAGATGCATCAGCAGCAGTGTTTGATGCACAGATGCAACTGGTCGCTCAAGGAAATGACATCCCCACGATGTTGGGTTCAGCGGTGATCTCTACAAGGGTTTCCGTAGAATCGATTGGGCGAGAAAACTTACGCCCAGGAGATGTGATCATCAGTAACGACGCTTACCTTGGTGGCGGAAATCATCAACCCGATGTGCAAATAACTCGTCCAATATTTGTGGATGGTGAGTTGGTTGCTTTTGTAATGACACGCGGTCATTGGAACGATATTGGTGGCCAAGCACCAGGCAGTTACATGCTCAATACTTGGGACATCTTTGGCGAGGGAATCCGTATTCCACCCGTATTGCTTTTCCGTAATGACGAAATTGTCACAGACGTGCAAAAGATGATTGTTCAAAACACTCGTGACCCTGAAGGCCGCTTGCTCGATATTCAAGCCCAGTACGCTGGCACATTTGTCGGAGACCAAAGGATACAGTCCCTTTGCCGGAAATACGGGGTGAAGTCGCTTGGAGATGCCATGAAGCGCTCCCTGGACCATTCTGAGCAATTGATGCGGGAAGCTATTCGCGCTATACCTGATGGTGTGTACGAAGCAGAAGATTTTGCAGAAGGTGTTCAAGCCACAGGCTGGACGGGGGAACCCGTGAAGTTGAAAGTTAAAGTCACCATCAAAGATGATCACATTCATTTCGATTACACAGGTACAGGCTCACAATCAATGGGCGGTATTAACTGCCCCTTGGCAGTGACTTGCAACAGTACATGGTTCACCGTCAAGGCGCTGACCGACATCTCAATTCCAATCAATCAAGGGTGCTATCGCCCCATCACAATTGAGGCCCCGCTGGGCAGCATCGTCAACTGCCAATTTCCAGCTTCAGTGGTGAGCGGTAATACCGAAACCTCACCTCGAGTCATTGATTTGTTGCTCAAGGCCCTCTCACAAGCTGTGCCAGAACGTGTTGTGGGACAAAGCAACTGTGCCGCATGCTCAGGTGTATTTGGTGGCAAAGATCCTGACTCGGATCGGGTGCGCCGTACAGGACGTCCTTTTGTCAGCATGGTGGAACCCCATGGCGGCGGTATGGGTGCTCGAGCCAGCAAAGATGGTGTGAACGGCATCCGTGTGTATGTCGGAAACGCAGGATCCTTGCCTGTTGAATTTATTGAACAGTCCATGCCTTTGGTGGTAGAAGAATGGGCCTTAGTCACGGACAGCGGTGGCGCCGGTCGCTACCGGGGTGGTTTAACAGCACGTCGAACTTACCGTGTTGGTTTCGACGAAGCCACTTTCACGGTCGCTGGTGAACGGGGGCAATTTGCACCACAAGGACATTTCGAAGGTCTCGAAGGAGCCAAGTTCTTGTGCAGTGTCACGCATCTTGATGGCAGTAAAGAGTTGCTCCCACCAAAAGGGGCCACCACCATAGTTCGCAAGGGAGATCGTGTTGTTGTACAACCGGCCGGAAGTGGTGGTTATGGCGCACCTCATCAACGCCCCCGCGAAGATGTACTCGCTGATGTCGCTAACGGCTATATCAGTAAGGAATCGGCTCGCAACCTGTATGGACAAGACTGCTGATGCTTGAACAACACCTTCCACTGACCGGTACCTGTGTCGTTGAAATTGGACACAGTTTGTCTGCTCCTTACGCAGGCAATATATTGGCGCGCTTGGGTGCGCGGGTCATCAAAATTGAAAGTCATCAAAGAGGTGACTATGCACGGGACTGGGGTCCACCCTTTGTTGAAGGGGCATCGGTATTGTTTCATGGCGTGAACAATGGAAAGGCAAGTGTTCGCGCTAATTTTGACGATCCGGAGTTTGTGCAAAAACTCAAGACGTTTATCCTCGAGAATGCAGATGTGGTACTACAAAACCTCAAACCGGGGACATTAGACCGCTATGGATTGGGCGCAGAACAAATGACGGCGGCATCCTCACGTTTGATTTATTGCAACTTGGGTGCCTTTGGACGGACTGGACCTCTGCAAAATGCGCCAGGGTACGACCCCTTGATGCAAGCTTTCAGCGGTTTGATGAGCGTGATTGGTAACGCAGGCGATGATGCAAGCCGAGTCCCTGTTTCCCTTAATGACAAGGGAACCGGAATGTGGGCAGTCATCGGTATTTTGTCTGCGTTACTACAGCGGCGCCAAGATCCAGAACATGCCTCGCGCATCGTTGATGTCTCTTTGTTTGAGACTGCGTTGAGTTGGATGTCGGTTCCTTTATCAGACCGTTTGGCAGGTGGCTCGATGCCTCAACGCAACGGTTCTGGCAGCCCCAACATTGTCCCTTATCAGGTTTTTCACTGCGCTGATGGTTCGCTGATGATTGCTGCAGGCAATGACAAGTTATTTGCCTCATTATGTAGAGCCTTGGGGCTGCCTGACCTGATAGCAGATCCACGCTTTTCTTCAAATGGAGCCCGAGTCCAGCATCGCGAGGAGCTCATATCTTTACTCAAGGTCAAGATAGAACTTATGACTATGTCGCAATGTCTGGACAAGTTCTCTGCGGTATCCATTCCGTGTGGACCCATGCACGACCTAGACCAGGTTTTGCAACACGAACAAACCCATGCTTTGAACATTCTGCAAACTACACCCGATGGTCAGGTAACCACCATTGGTTTGCCAATCAGCTTCGATGGTCAGCGGCCTCCTCTGGCTGGGAACGCACCTCAGCTTGGCGCCAACGATGATTTGATCCATATTTTCTGAATCACTTATCAACAAGGCAGCACCTATGACTCAAACTGGCTACGAAACATTGTTACTCGACTCACCCCGCGAAGGTTTGTTACGGGTTCAACTCAATCGCCCAAAAGTCTCTAATGCCATCAACTCACAAATGGGACGTGATCTCATCGCTGTATTTCAGGCACTCGAAGCGGACCCAGAATCCTACCGATGCGTGATGCTCACTGGCGCAGGCGAAAGAGCATTTTGTGGCGGCGCGGACTTGAAAGAGCGCGAGGGTATGAGCGATGAAAACTTCAATACGCAGCACTATATATTTGAGCGCATGAATAGGGCTATCTATGACTGTCCCATTCCAACCATTGCTTGTTTGAATGGATCAGCCGTAGCTGGAGGCCTGGAATTGGCCTTGGCCTGTGACTTCATGGTGGCCGTTGAAGGGGCCAAATTTGGCTTCACTGAGGTCAGTCGCGGCATCATGCCGGGTGGTGGCGGTACGCAACAACTGCCAAGAGCCATTGGCATGCGACGGGCCAAAGAGTTGATCTTTTCAGGTGCATTAATTGATGCTACAACGGCAAAAGAAATGGGCTTACTAAACCATATCTATCCTCGCGCCCAATTGTTGCCACAAACGCTTGAACTGATAGACCGCATTCTGGCTAATGCCCCTCTATCAGTCCAACAAGCCAAAAAATCCATGGTGTTTGGCTCACAAATGGACCTCAGAACAGGCATGTTTTTCGAGATTGAGGCTTACAGTCGTTTGGTGGCGACTGAAGACCGCAATGAGGGAATTAAGGCGTTCAATGAAAAAAGACTTCCCAAGTTCCAGGGCAAATGAAGTTTGAATATCACTCTTTTCGTTTCCATCAACCCCATATCAACCTCAAAAGGAGACACTATGAAATCAATTGAATCTTACTCTACGAAGCAACTTTTGCCCCAAAGAAGGCACAGTTTGACCCGTTCTCTGGCTCTTACACTGGGCCTATTAGCCTGGGGTATTTCATCGCCAACCTTGGCCCAATCTGGATGGAATCCGACCAAGCCGATTCGAATGGTGATTCCCTACCCCCCGGGCGGTGCGACCGACGTCGCAGCACGCGCTGTCGTGATGAAATTAGGGACGGCGATTGGGGGTCAACCCCTTGTGCCAGACAACCGTGCGGGTGCCAACGGCATGATTGCTTCTGAGATGGTATTCAATGCCCCCGCAGACGGCTACACCGTACTGATGGCAACGGCCGATACCAATTCCATCAACCCTAATGTTTACAGCAAGATGAGCTATGTGGCACGAGATTTCCGTGGCATTGCACCTGTAGCCAAAGTCAACTTCATGCTGGTAGCACGGCCAGGGCTGAATGCAAATAACCTGAGTGAATTAATTGCTCTTGCCAAAAACAGCAACCTATCCTATGCGTCATGGGGTGTTGGCAGTACGTCTCAAGTGGCCATGGAAATGTTCAAAGCCAAGGCTGATTTAAAAATACTTCACGTTCCTTACCAAGGGGCAGCGCCTGCATTTCAAGCCATTATGGCCAGTCAAGTTGATGTGATGATGGCCCCGGCATCGATCGTCATACCGGCACTCACCAAGGTCAAGGTGTACGGCATTGCTTCGCCTGAGCGTTTTGCTGGAACACAGGTGCCCACCTTAACGGAGCAAGGCTATGCAGTGGATGCCGACGCTTGGGTTGGTTTGCTTGCGCCCCCTAAAACACCACAAGCTGTATTGGATCAAATATACAAGCAAGTCAGCGCAGTGACGGCTGACCCTGACATGAAGAAACGCTTACAGGATATCGGCTTGTCCAGCTTCACTCCTGCCATGAGCCAAGAACAGTTTCATAACTACATGGTGTCTGAGATCGACAGATGGGGCAGTGTGATCCGCAATGCGGGCATACGGCTGGACAACTAACGACTCAGAAGACTTCACAAGCTGGATGGGCCTTGTCCATCCAGCCACCGTAGCTTCAAACCGTTAGATCGCTCCTCAATGTAGCCCCCATGGGGGGCCGCAAAATGAGCGGGTAACATGAGTGTGTGCTGCTCGCAGCAGTGGTTCAGCATCCTCAATCGGGATTGGTAAGAGAGTTCGGGATCGTAACAAGCTACCGTACTCAATTCGGGTTGATAGACCTGTATTGGATGATGAATAACGTCGCCAACAAACAGGGCTTCTTGCTTAGGCGTTTGCAATTTCAGCATGGCATTTCCAGGTGTGTGCCCTGGTGCCAACTGCACTGTGAACAAGTCATCCACCTGGTAACCGTCTTCAATCATCAGTGCCTGCCCTGATGTAACAACAGGCAAAATACTGTCATCAAAGGCTTTACGCATAATTGGATTGGTATTCTCAAAAGTTGATGCATGCTCATATTCATGCCTTGAGAACAAATATTTGGCATGGGGAAAAGTTGGAACCCATTGCCCATCCCTTAGTACCGTATTCCAGCCTACATGGTCAGCATGCATATGCGTACACATCACCATGTCAAAGTCTTGCGGTTGAAATCCGATAACTCGGAGTCGCTCCAGAAAATCACCCTGACGACGATGCCAATGTGCTCGCGGCAACCGATCTTTGTCATTGCCAACGCAAGCATCAACCAGTATGGTGTGCTTTTCAGTTTTCACGACCCAACTGTGCATGCTCAAAACCAGTGCATCCGACTCTGGATGGTAGTGATCAGGCACCAACCATGGCGGTAAATTAGTGATCGAGTCAGGATCAAACCGAGGAAAAAAAGACCGCGCCGTGAAACTGACATCGATGGATTCTTCAATGCGGTAAATTTGTGCCGAGCCCAGATCTATGAAAGGTTTTTGCATATCTTTTTATAGGGTGATTGAACTAGAGTTGTAAGGTATCGGAATTTATTGAGGTCCGTGTCGACTCATCTTGAATGCCTCTAGGAAAGTATCTCACGGTGCCTCATAGGGTGAAATGTTTTCAGTCTCCGTGATGACTGACTTAGGGGTTTAAATGGGTTCGAATAGTAAGAACAACACAACAGAGTAACCTTTATGAAATTCGGCGTCTTTGATCACCTCGATAACAGCGGTGCATTTTTGAGCGACTTCTACGAAGAACGTCTTCAATTAATAGAGGAATACGATCGAATTGGCATCCATGTGTATCTCACAGCAGAGCACCACGCAACACCTCTGGGCATGTCGCCCTCCCCCTCGGTTTTTCATTCTGCCGTCGCGCAACGAACCAAACGCATCTTGTTTGGCCCCTTGGTCTATACGCTGGCCCTTTACCATCCACTTCGACTCGCCGAGGAGATTTGCATGCTTGACCACATGAGCCGGGGACGCTTTCAATTGGGTGTTGGGCGGGGTATATCGCCTTACGAATTGGGCTACTACGGGGTCAACCCCGATGAAGCACATGCGCGTTACCTTGAATCGTATGAGGTGGTTATGCAGGCTTTAAAAGCAGCCCATTCAAGCTCGCGTGAACTGAGTTACCAAGGACATTTTTACCAATACAAAGACGTACCACTCTCTCTGTCGCCATTTCAAAG
>CANBWK010000116.1 GCA_947373105.1 Comamonadaceae bacterium
GTTTCACGTGTCACCCTCTCACGCGTGCTGAACGGTCATGCCGCAATTTCTCCAGAAATGGCACTGCGCATAGAGTCGTGGTTAGGTGTTGACCGCGGAGGAGAAGCGCGCTTATGGCTGGCTGAACAAAATGCCTATGACTTGTGGCAGGCATCACAAAGGCTTAAATCCAATCCGCAAAAAGTCGTTCGTGCGCCCAGCGGATTGCAAGACATGAAACCTGTTTAGTCCCTGTCGGAATCTCGACCTTTGCCGCTGCTGTTTGCCGCTTTTGCCGTCATGACGAACGCTTAGGTTCTCTGTTTTGAGTGGCACGGCCATTGCTTACCTCTCTGGCAATAACTTGCCACTTTCATGACACAGAGAACGTACAGCATGAGCTCATTCAATATCGCGCAACACGCCTTGTGGTTGGACCCGGTCCAAGCCCTGGCCGCGCCTGAGCATGCGCAATTGGCTTTGGCCGGTTTGTCGGTGCACCGATTGCACACCCTGGAAGACATTCAAAAACAGCTCACCGATGCCGACTGGGTGGTCGTGCGACTGGACGCCAGCTTAGAGCGTTTGCAGGCCATCATGGCTTTGCAGGTACAAGCTAATTTTCCGGTGCCTGTGATTTGCCGGGTAGACCGTCAACATTTGTCCTTGGCAATTCAAGCGATGCGCATGGGGGCTCACCATGTGCTGGCCGCAGACGAATGGGCTCTGCCCGCATGGAAAGCGGCACTGCACAAGCCCGACCCAAAAAATACCAGCGCCGTCCCTGCGGCGCACCCGCCAGCGGCACAGCGCAGCGTGGTGTACGTAGACCCGGCAAGTCGGCATTTGTTGGCTTTGGCTCAACGTGTGGCCAAAGCCCAAGTCACCGCCTTAATTGAAGGGCCCACCGGCGCCGGTAAAGAAGTATTGGCCCGCGTGTTGCACGAATCGTCGGTCCGCGCCAAGGGCCCGTTTGTCGGGTTGAACTGCGCCGCTTTGCCAGAACAGCTGATTGATGACATGCTGTTTGGCCACGAAAAAGGCGTCTTTACCGGTGCGCACAAAGAATTCAAAGGCCTCTTTGAACAGGCCCAAGGCGGCACCTTGTTCCTGGATGAGATTGGCGAAATGCCAATGCACTTGCAGGCCAAATTGTTGCGTGTTTTGCAAGAGCGCCAGCTCACACGACTGGGCGCTGAGCGCTGCGTGACGGTGGATGTGCGCGTGGTGGCTGCGACCAACAAAGATTTGCGCCAAGCAATTCTGGCGCGTGAGTTCCGCGAGGATTTGTATTTCCGGATCAGCACCTTCAAGTTGCGGGTGCCCGCATTGCGTGACCGCCCAGGCGACATCATGCCGTTGGTGGCGCAGTTGTTGGCGCGCCATGCCAAAGACGACATATTTACCGTTTCTGCACATGCGCAATCCCTGTTGCTGGGTTATGCATGGCCGGGCAATGTACGTGAGCTTGAGAACGTGGTGCAACGTGCCGTGGTGCTGTGTACCGATGCGCAAATTGATGCGCACCATCTCATGTTTGATGACGGACACTATGACCACGCCCCGGCGCAACCCGCGCGGGCTGAACGACATGACAACCTCAAGCTGAACACCGAGTTTGTGCCAGATGCAACCGATGTGTTGTGTGACGAAGAGCTCACGGCACTCATGCACTACCCGTCTGGATCAGGGGTGGGGCATCTGCAAACGGCAGTGAAAAGCAACGAACATCAGCTGATCATGGCGGCGATTCAAAACACCGAAAGCCGCATCGAAGCAGCCCGCCAATTGGGCATCAGCCCGCGCACATTGCGCTACAAATTAGCCAAGCTCAAAGGAGGCAGTGAGTTGCCTTCGATGGCCTTGGCACGTTGACCTGGAGCGTTTCATGATCGACAAAATCACCTCTCAAGCAAACATATCTTCGATGCTGCAAACGCTGCGGGCTTACCAGTCTGAAGCCGGTGGCGGCATGGGCTTGCCCAGCGTTGACAAAGACAAAGCCGTTGCCAAAACCGGTTTTGCCGACATGATTCGGCAGACGATTGACAACGTCAATGAGAAACAAAAAACAGCCAATGATCTCGAAAGCTCATACATGCGCGGAGATCCTGTGCCTTTAACCGACGTGGTCATGGCCATGCAAAAGTCTTCCTTGTCCTTTGAGGCGACCTTGCAGGTGCGCAACAAAGTGCTCAAGGCTTATGAAGACATTTTGAACATGCCTGTTTGATGCTTGTCTGAAAGAAACTGACCATGGCTACAGCAGCAGCAACCTTTCAACCGAATAATTTTGCCAACGCGCCTAACGTTGGCGGCAACACCACGGGCGGCGCATTGACCACGGGGGGGCCGGGCACAGGCTTGACCACCAATGACGGCTTGGCACCTGTGCCCGCGGGTCCTTTGGGGCCTTTGCAGCAAATGCTGCAACAACCTGGCATCAAAAAAGCCATGCCCTTTGTGTTGATGGGTTTTGCGTTGCTGGCCTTCATCATCATCTACATGACGATGAATGCGCCAAACTACCGCCCCATCATGCCGGGCATGAACGAGGCGGATCAGCAAACTGCTTTTGAAGCCCTCAAACAATCGGATTTCAAACCGGTGCTGGACGCGGGCACGGGTCAAATCACGGTGCCGACCAACAAGTACCATGAGGCGCGGATTTTCTTGGCCTCCAAAGGCTTGCCCAAAACCAGCAACACGGGCATTGATTCACTCAAAGACCAATCGGCCATGACGACCAGCCAGTTCATGGAGCAGGTGCGTTACACCGCGGCCATGGAGCAGGAGTTGGCGCGCAGCATCACGCAAATTGATTCGATTCAGTCGGCGCGCATTCATTTGGCCATGCCCAAACAATCGGTGTTTGTGCGCGACCGCACGCCTCCTAAGGCGTCTGTGGTGGTCACGCCTTTTCCGGGTCGTTTCGTCAGCCCAACGCAAGTGCAGGCTATTGTCCATCTGGTGGCGTCCAGCGTGCCTTTGATGTCCACCGAAAACGTGACCGTGGTGGACAACCAAGGCAAGTTGATCACCGACACGACCGCCGAATCGGCTTTGGGCTTGACCTCCGCGCAAACCCAGCACAAACAAAAAATGGAAGACGTGTACCGCCAACGCGTGGTGCAAATTCTGGCGCCAATTGTGGGCGATGCGAACGTGCGCTCGCAAGTGAACATGTCGCTTGACTTTACGCAGACCGAAACCACCACAGAAGATTTTGACAACCGCAAAGAAGGCCCCAAGACACGATCGGAAGCCTTGAGCGAAGACAAAAATACCTTGAAAGATGCATCCGGCATTCCAGGCGCCTTGTCCAACACACCGCCAGCCGCGCCCACGACCAACACCAACACGGCATCAACGCCCACCGGTGCTGCGGGTGACAAATCGACATCGACCAACCGCAGCACCCGTAACTTTGAGCTGGACCGCTCGGTACGTTACGTCAAAGCAGCGACCGGTACGGTGGAGCGCTTGAGTGTGGCCGTGGTGATCAATGAACGCGCGCCCTTGACGAAGAACGAAAAGGGTGAGCCGATGGACGCTAAACCCAACCCCTATACCGAAGAAGAAATCACCCGCATGCAAAGCCTGGTGCGCGGTGTGGTGGGCTTTAACGAAGCCCGGGGTGACGTGGTTGCCGTGGTGCAGGCCAAGTTCGAGCCCGAGCAAGTGTTTGACATGAGCGTGCCTTGGTACAAAGACGAAACGGTGGTCAACAACCTCAAATCCGGTTTGCTGGGCTTGATGTTTGTGGTGTTTATCTTGATGGTGATCCGCCCTGCGGTGATGCATTTCATCAACCCCCCTCCGCCACCGGTGGACCCTGCCTTGGCTGCAGCCGAGTTGGCCGATGGCGAGTTGAGCGAAGAAGACAAGAAGGCCTTGCAAGAAGGTGGCGCCGAGAGCATGGAAGAGCTCAAGGCCAAGATGATGCCCAAGAAGTCCAACATTTCTGCCGAAATGCTCGACACCGCCAACACCTACGACGACAAAGTGGCGCTTGTGCGTATCATTGTGGCTGACGACGCTGCCCGCGTTGCCAGCGTGCTCAAGAACATGATCAAAGCAGGTTGAACCCATGGCCACTGAAACCCTTGAAGATCCCGCCAAAGCCGAGGCCCTGCGCGAAGAAATGGCCGCGATGACCGGCTCGCAACGGGCTGCTGTTCTGATGTTGCTGCTGGGTGAGCAGCAAGCTGCTGAGATCGTGAAGTTTTTAGACCCGAAAGAAGTCCAAGCCTTGGGCGCGGCCATGGTGTCGGTGGCCGAGCTGTCACAAGAAGCGGTCAACCAGGTGTTGGACGACTTTGTGATGACCATCAAAAAACAAACCAGCATTGGTTTGGGCACCACAGAATACGTCGAAAAAGTTTTCAAACGGGCGTTGGGCGACGACAAAGCTGCTTCGGTTCTGGGCCGCATCATGCCGGGACAAAGCACCAAGGGCCTGGATATTTTGCAGTGGATGGACGCACGCTCGATTGCCGACATGATCCGAAGCGAGCACCCGCAGGTGTGCGCGATTATTTTGTCGGTGCTGGAACATGAAGTCGCTGCCGATGTGTTGCTGTTCTTGCCCGAAGAAATTCGCTCCGAAGTGATTCAACGGGTCGCGAGCCTGGAGACGGTGCAACCATCCGCCATGGCCGAGCTCGAAGCGATCATGAAAAAACAATTCTCGACCAGCTCAAGCGCTGCTTCGTCGAGTTTTGGCGGTATCAAAGCCGCCGCCAAGATCATGAACTCCACCAAAACCGCGCTGGAAGCGCAGGTCATGGGCGGCCTGGAAAAGCTCGACTCCGAGCTGATGATGAAGATTCAAGACAACATGTTCACCTTCGACAATTTGTTGAGCGTGGACAGCAAAGGCATACAGGTGCTGATGCGCAACGTCGAACCCGACATGTTGATGATTGCCCTGAAGGGCGCCAACGAAGAGGTTCGCGGCAAATTCCTGGAAAACATGTCGACCCGCGCACGCGGCATGTTTGTCGACGATATGAATGCCAAAGGACTGCTGCGAATTGCCGACGTGGAAGACGCACAGAAGACCATCATGCGCATTGCACGCAAGCTCTCAGACTCGGGTGATCTGGTCTTAGGCGGAGGCGCTGATTTTGTCTGATGAGCGCGGACAGCACTCGGCCTTGTTAGGCGATAAACCCAAGCCGCCTTGGCGGCCCCTGGATTCTTTGCGGCCTTCCCAGGTTAAACAGGTGTTTTCCCGCGAGTACCTCACCCATAAAAAAGGCTTGTTGTTTGCACCGCTTGTGCACACCGAAATCGATGAAGTCGTTGCCAAAGCCACACCTCATGTACAAGATAACGCTGAGACCGAAGTTTCAGCGGCAGAGCCAGCCGAAGCACACGAAAGCGCATCGACCGAAACGGCACCAGCGCCCCTGACCCCCGAAGAAATCCGCGAACAAGCCTTTGCCGAAGGTTTGGCACAAGGTTTGGAACAGGGCCAACAACAGGCCCAAGAAGCGCAAGCCCTGAACGAACAAGAGGCATTGGCCGCCCAAAGCACAGCGCAAACCTTGGCCTTGCTGGAGCACATTGACCAGCAAGTTGCTTCCTTGGTTGAAGACCCGGCTCAATTGCAAGAACCACTTAAACGGCTGGCACTTCATTTGGCGGAACAATTGGTGTTGGGCGAGTTGACCCTTTCCCCCCAATCGATTGAGCGTTTGATTGACCGCTGCCTCGACACTTTGGATGTACCTGACGCTTCGGCGCTGGTCGTCGAATTGAATCCCAATGACATGGCCTTGTTGCAAAACCAGCAACGCCCCGAGGGCCAAGCCCCACCCGCTTGGCGTTTGCAAAGCGACAGTTTGCTTTTACCCGGCAGCGTGCGCGTGCGTGCTGACGATGCGGTGGTCAGCGACCTGATTGAAAATCGCCTGGAGTCTTTGGCGCAAAGTCTGCTCAACGACAACCAACAATGGCAACCACAATCGGCATTTGCCCCTTCTCGGTTGGCCAGCCGTTTGGCCAGTCAGCGGGGCAGTGCACAAACCATTGAAGATGCCCCTTCCAGGCTTGCTGCCTTGCGGCCTGATGTGACCACCACTTTGGATGCTGTGCAAGTGCAAGCAGATGAAACGCAAGAGGCTGAAGAAGCCGAAGACCCGATCAAACACACTTACGAGGCGCATGAAGTCATGCGCGCAGCGCCTGCACCTGCAATGACGCCTGCTTCTGCAGATGCGATCAGTCAACAGTTTGCCGACACGCTGTCCGAAATTAAATTAGATCTGGACAAGCTCGATGGCTAACTTTGCCCAAGAAGTCGCCAGCTCGATGAGCCGCATTCGCGCGGGGAGTCCGGAGCGTTGCGGCACCTTGGTGCGTTTGGTGGGCTTGCGTTTAGAAGCCCGGGGCATCATGGCCCCGATGGGTTCAAGCTGCGAAATCATGAGCCCCGATGGTCATCACATCGAAGCCGAAGTGGTCGGCTTCAACGATAAAACTTTGTACCTGATGCCGTTGACCGATCCTGTCGGCATCGGCCCTGGGGCCTCAGTGCGCTTGGCCAGCGACTTGGGCACGGCCAGCCTAGGGCCTGAATTACTGGGTCGGGTTATTGATGGACGCGGCGAACCGCTGGACGGCAAACCCAAGCCCGATTGCAAGTCGCGCCTGAGTTTACTGGGCTTGCCCATCAACCCCATGGAGCGAGGCCCCATCAACAGCGTGCTGGATGTGGGTGTCAAGGCTATCAACGGCCTGCTCACGCTGGGTCGCGGTCAACGCGTGGGTTTGGTGGCCGGTTCGGGGGTTGGTAAAAGCGTGTTGCTCGGCATGATGACCCGCTTCACCAAAGCCGATGTGGTGGTGATTGGCCTGGTGGGTGAACGCGGCCGCGAGGTGCAGGCGTTCATTCAAGAATCGCTTGGCGTTGAAGGTTTGGCCAAATCGGTGGTGGTGGCCGCGCCCGCCAATGTGTCACCGGTGCTCCGGCTCAAAGCCGCGCAAATGACGCATGTGATTGCAGAATACTTCAGAGACCAAGGTCTCAATGTGTTGATGCTCGTCGACAGTTTGACCCGTGTCGCCCACGCTCAACGCGAAATCGGCTTGGCGATTGGCGAACCGCCCACCTCGAAAGGTTACCCGCCGTCGGTGTTTGCACTCTTGCCCAATTTGATTGAACGCGCCGGCGTTGGCCGACATGGACACGGCTCCATCACCGCCATTTACACCGTGCTCGCCGAGGGCGATGACGCCAACGATCCGATTGTGGACATTGCCCGCGCCTCGCTGGATGGCCAGGTGATGCTGTCGCGCAAACTGGCCGATGCGGCGCATTACCCCGCGATTGATTTGAACGGATCGATTTCGAGGGTGATGCAAAACCTGCTAGACCCCGAAGATCTGAAAGCAGCCAACCGCTTCAGGCGCATGTGGTCTTTGTACCAACAAAACCAGGATTTGATTCAGGTGGGTGCCTACGAATCAGGCACCAACCCGACGCTCGACGAAGCCATTCGTCTGCGCGAGGCGATGGAAAACTTTTTACGACAGGACATGCACTTGGGCGAGGATGAAGCGATCACTCGCGACGGCCTGCGTGCATTGCTCGCATCATGATCGAGCGCAATTGCTGGACCGTGCTGGCCCAACGGGCACAAGACGAAACGACGTTGATCCAGACCGAATTGGGTCAAATTTTGACACGCTTAGAGAGCCTGAACGCGAGCAAGTCGCGTTTGCAAAATCTCTACGATGAATACCGAAAGCAAGAAAACACCACCAACAACAGCTTGCAAGGCATGCGCGAGGTGATGAACCAACGGCAGTTCATGACGCAGTTGCTGACTTTGATGCAGCGGGTCGAAATGGACATCAGTCATGCAGAAAAGAATTTAGCCGAAACACGCGAACGCCTGTTGAGCTCTGAGCGTGAGCGACTCAAAATGCAGTCCCTCGCGGACCAAAATGCACAAGCGATTTTGAGCCTGGCTGAAAAAAGAGAGCAGCGCCGGATGGACGAGCTTGGCGTCATGCAATTCAATTTGCGAGACGATACATGAGGCCCTCGCTATGAATCTAACCGGCGGTTTGCATTGGCATTGGCGTGCCTGGCGAGCAGATGTGCAGTGGGCTCAAACACGTATAGAAATTGAAAACTGGTTGCAGGTGCAAGCGATTGACAAAGACCACCTGATTTTGATCGGTGCCAGTGCAGGCTGGATGATGTCCAGTGCATGGCTGTCGCGCTTTAAATACGTTGAGACCTGGGACATTGATCCTTTGGCCGCGCCGCTGTTCAAGATGCGGCACGGCAGCGCTTTGCGCCGTCAAGGCGTCAGGTTGAAATGCAACACCGGTGACGCCTTGACGCAATTGCCGATGCTGCTGCGGGAGCAACCCCGTGCCGCCATATTCTTTGACAACGTGTTGGGACAAATCCGATTTCAGACCCACACCATCAACCAAACTGAAAACCGTTTGCGCACCATCACCAAAGCCTTGCGTGGACGGCATTGGGGCAGTATTCACGACCGCATGTCGGGCCCTGTTGAACGCTCTTGGATGACAACGCCTGCACCTGTGGCGCACACCTTGGCTTTGGGTGCCGCCAATGAAGTCCAGGAGACCCAACGATGGCTAGGCCATATGGGCGCAAAAAGTCCTTGGTTGGATCACTTGACGGGCGAGGTTTTCAAAGAGGGCACTGAGGTCACGCACATGGCTTGGCCGATGCAACCGGATTATTGGCATTGGCTGCAAGCGGGCTGGGTGACGCCCTGAACCGATCAACACACCATTTGGGAAATTTTGACCAACGGGGTGTCTGGTGGAATCGATTGCCACTCGCGCATGACGCCTTGCTGATCGATCAAGTCGCCAGAGAGCATTCGGCCTGCGTGCATGGAGAATTGTAAAATTCGAACACTTTGTTTTTTGCAGTCCAATTGCATATGGGTGCGGGTCGACAGGTACATGACGCCACGAGCCGACTTTTGCGCTGTGGGGTAATCCAGCATCGTCCAGAATTCGCGCATCACACCGGTCTTTTCCAACGTATTCGCCTCGATGTAGTAGTTGCCTGCCGGAAAGTTGCCAATCAGTTTCCAGTCAGCATGTGCGGACTGCAAACTGAACATGGCAATTGCAAGGAAAAGAGATTTGTGTAATAAGTGCATAAGCAAACTATAAATCAGCCTTGAGAGAAACGCTATGATTTTCCGATACTTATCTGTAATGTGTTTAATCTGTGCTTCAGCATGGGCATTGGTGGGTTGCGGCGGTGGCAGTGGCAACACGGGCAATGGTGGAACGGGCGGCGTGGTCGTGCCACCCTCGCCGCCCACACCCACCTTGGTCCAGCCCGGGGTCTATGCAGCCACGGTTAATGGCCAGGACTTTTGGGGTGTGATCACGCCTGCGGCCTGGGGCACGCGTTGGTATGGTTTGCACTATGCCGCGGCAAACCCGGATATTTTTTCAGGCGATCTGGCTGGTGCAGGCACCGCCAGTGCCTCTGTGTCGACGCTGCGTTATTTCCAAAACACCGCCGCCACCGTGTTGAGCGGCACAGCGAGCATGAAGTCGGCTGGTGCCGGGCAGCTCTCGGGGGACTTAAATTTAGTCACCACCACACCGCCGTACAAACAAGCGCTCTCTTTTGTTGCATCTGCCCCTGTCGGGATGAATTACAACCAAGCTGCGCAATTGAGCGACATTGCCGGCGGTTGGACAGGTCGACTGTCCTATGGCTTGGGTTCAAACGATGCATTCACCCTGAATGTGTCGACCGGCGGCGAGTTGACGGCTGGCGTATTTGGCGTGGATTGCCAGTCGTCTGCTACCAACTCGACGCTGGAGCCCAGCACCGAAATGAATATTTTCAGACTCAAACTAACAATGAATGTCAGCACCTCGTGTGACTTCAAAGGTCAAACACTGACGGGCGTTGTATTTCTCCAGAAAAGCCCCGTGGCCGGTAAAACGCAAAGACTCATTTGGGTAGCGACCACGGCCGAAGGGAAAGGCATCTCTTTCAAGGCCGACCGTTAATTGGTATGCTCTGAGCAACAGAATTTTTTGAACCCTAATTGGATAAAATATGATCAGAATCATCGTTGAAGTGCTGCTTGCACTGGCACTGATTGGCTCAGGCACTTTTGGCTGGATGCAGTACAAAAGCGTTGGGGCATCTTCGGAACAAGTCACTGAACTGGAAGACAAAACAGCCGAAGCCGAAAAGAAACTTGAATCTATCGAAGAGGAGTTGAAGCACGCCAAAGAAGAAGTCGAAGCGGCTGAACCCCTCAAATCCAAAG
>CANBWK010000117.1 GCA_947373105.1 Comamonadaceae bacterium
GCTGGCACCTTCCTCCTTCAGTTGTCGGTGCAGCGTACGCGGTGACAGATTGAGCCAAGCCGCCAGGTCGTCAGCGTTGCGGCTGTGCGCAGGGTGCTCGGCCAGCGTTTGGCGCACTTTTTCGACCAGCAGACGGTCGCGTCGGTAGGGTCGCACCGTCAGCACTAATGCGCGTTGCAGCATGCGCTGCAGCGCCACTTCGTCGCGGCGAATGGGCAGTTCCAGGTAGCCTGCGTCAAAACTGAGTTGGCTGTGTGGCGCATCAAAATGAACCGGACCGTCAAACAGCACCCGGTAGCTGTCCACGTGTGGTGGCGCCGAAAACTGCAGTTGGGTGGCGGACAAGGGGATGCGCGAGTCAGTCAACCAGCAGGCCACGCCCAACGCGTTGCGCAGCACCGAGACTGTGCAGAACTCGCGCAGGTCTTTCAGGTTGTGTGCCTCATGCAGTTCGATGCAGGCCAGTCCGTTGGACGCACGCAGAGCCAGGCGGATGTCGTCGGTCAGCAAGTTGTGGTGACGGCACCAGCGGGCGAGCGCAACACCCAAGTTGGGAGCGGTCAGCGATGCGCGCACCAGCATGCCGTAACTGCCCCAGGGCAGGCGGCGGCGAAACCAGCCCAGCGCTTCATCGTCCAGCTCAAGCATCGCGGCTTCGCTCATCCATTCCATCTGAAGTGCCGTCACGCGTGCGTGAGCTTGGTTCAGTAATTTTGGCGCAATTTGTGCCTTTTGAAGCGCCTGCTTCGGGTCCATGCCGCGTTGGGCATAGGCCTTCACCATGGCTGCAATAAAGGCAATGGGTGTCTCGGCGCGAGAAGCGGGCGATGCGGTTGTCATGTTGCTTGTATTTTGGCAGGATTTGCAACCCATATGGCTTGGCGTGCAAGGGCGATGCACCTTATGCTGTCGGTTGTCAGCAATTCCACTGGATGCCCTATGACTGTTTTGCAATCTCAACTCAATGCCCGCTCAGCCGAATTCGCGGCCAACGCCGCCGCTATGCAAGCCGTTGTCGACGACCTGCGCGCCCATCTGGAGCGCGTGGCTTTGGGCGGGGGCGATGCACCTCGCGCCAAGCACACCGCCCGTGGCAAGCTGCTGCCGCGCGACCGTGTGCAGATGCTGCTCGACCCCGGCACGCCTTTTCTCGAAGTGGCGCCACTGGCCGCGCTCAATATGTACAACAACGATGCGCCAAGCTCTGGCGTGATTGTGGGCATTGGCCGCGTGAGCGGAGTGGACTGCATGATCGTCTGCAACGACGCGACGGTGAAGGGCGGCACCTATTACCCGATGACCGTCAAGAAGCATTTGCGCGCGCAAGAGATTGCGCAGCAAAACCACCTGCCTTGCATTTATCTGGTGGACTCGGGCGGTGCCAACTTGCCGAATCAGGACGAGGTTTTTCCCGACCGCGACCACTTTGGGCGCATCTTTTTCAACCAAGCCAACATGAGCGCGCAGGGCATCGCCCAGATCGCGGTGGTCATGGGCTCGTGCACAGCCGGTGGCGCCTACGTGCCCGCCATGAGCGACGAAACCATCATCGTCAAAAACCAGGGCACCATCTTTTTGGGCGGCCCACCGCTGGTCAAAGCCGCCACCGGCGAAGTGGTGAGCGCCGAAGACTTGGGCGGCGGCGATGTACACACGCGCCTGTCGGGCGTCGCCGATCACCTGGCGCAAAACGATGTGCACGCCTTGTCTTTGGCGCGTCAAGCGATCAAAAATCTCAATGCCCACAAGGCGCCGAACATCGCCACGCACGAACCGGTGCCGCCCCAGTACGAGGCCAAAGAGTTGTACGGCGTGATTCCGACCGACACCCGCAAGCCCTTTGACGTGCGCGAGATCATCGCCCGCATTGTGGACGGATCCGAGTTCGACGAATTCAAATCTCGCTTTGGCACCACCTTGATCTGCGGCTTTGCGCGCATCGAAGGCATGCCGGTGGGCATCATCGCCAACAACGGCATTTTGTTTTCCGAGTCGGCGCTCAAGGGCGCGCACTTCATTGAACTTTGCTGCCAGCGCAAGATTCCGTTGGTGTTTTTACAGAATATCACCGGCTTCATGGTCGGCCGCAAATACGAAAACGAAGGCATCGCCCGCAATGGCGCCAAGATGGTCACGGCGGTGGCCACGGCCGCCGTGCCTAAGTTCACCATCATCATTGGCGGTAGCTTTGGCGCGGGTAATTACGGCATGTGCGGCCGCGCTTACTCGCCCCGTTTCCTCTGGATGTGGCCCAACGCGCGCATCAGCGTGATGGGTGGTGAGCAAGCGGCCAGCGTGTTGGCCACCGTCAAGCGCGACGGCATTGAAGCCAAGGGCGGCCAATGGAGCGCCGACGAAGAGGCTGCGTTCAAGGCCCCCATCAAAGAGCAATACGAGGTGCAAGGCCACCCCTATTACGCCACTGCCCGCATCTGGGACGACGGCATCATCGACCCTGCCGACACCCGCCGCGTGCTGGCGCTGGGCTTGAGCGCATCGCTCAATGCACCGATCCCCGAGACGAAATTTGGACTTTTCCGCATGTAATGTGTATGATTTTGTTTTTTCATACACATTAGAGAGGGATTCGACATGCGAACCAACATCGTGATCGACGACAAGCTCATGGCCGACGTCATGGCTTATGGCGATTTCAAGACCAAGCGAGAGGCTGTGGAAGAGGGCTTGCGCATGCTCAAGCGGCGCAAAGTCTACGACGGCTTGCTGGCCATGCAAGGAAAGCTTCAGTGGGACGACTCTGACGAAGGATGGGCCCGCTGGCGGGCGCAGCAGCAGGCTTTGAAGGACGCAGGCGAACCGTACGACCGCGCCATTGACGCGGCAGAGAAGGTCTACACAGGTGCTCAGGCTTTGGTGCTTCAAGAGCCCGAGCCTCCCACACTGATCGCAAAAGCCCGGAAGAAGCCATGATTCTGGTGGACTCCAGCGTCTGGATTGACTTCTTCAATCAAGCGCCAACACCGCAACGCCAGCAACTGGTGCGCTGGCTGGAAGGTGGAGACGTGTCGATTGGCACAGCCGATCTGGTGGTGTTCGAAGTGCTGCGCGGATTTCGCAATGACACAGCCCGTCGCACGGCAGAAAGCCTGCTGTTGGATTTACCCGTGATGGACATTGGCGGGGCGGCCAATGCGCTCAGCGCGGCAGCGCTGTACCGCCGCCTGCGGGCACAGGGCCGCACCGTGCGCAGCCCCATCGATGTGCTGCTGGCCAGTTATTGCATGACCCACGGCCACACGCTGCTGCACCGCGACGCGGATTTTGAATTGCTCAAAAGTTTGGGAGGGCTGGACACATGGCCACAATGAACACATCGACTTGGCACCGCCATTTCCAGGGCCACGCCCGTTACCATGTCTGGGCCACCCACCGCCTGCTCGAAGCGATCTCGCGCGTGTCAGGCGAAGACTACCGACGCGACGTGGGCCTGTTCTTCAAAAGCATCCACGGCACGCTGAACCATCTGTTGGTGGCTGAGACGCTGCTTTGGTATCCCCGGTTTTCCAAAGGTGTATCGCCGGTGTTGGACCTGAATACCGAAATCGAGCCTGACCGCGATCGTCTGGCCCAAGCCCTCAACGGCGGTGCAGCCCACTGGCCACAACTCATTGTCACCTGGCCCGTCGAGCGCTTTGACGGCCATTTGGACTACCAAACCAGCAAGGGCGAACCCCAGTCATTGCCGTTTGCGGCCACACTGGCGCACGTGTTCAACCACGCCACCCATCACCGTGGCCAGATCACGGCGGCGTTGACGCATTTGGGGTATGACTGCCCTGAGCTCGACATGGTTTATTTCCTTCAGCAAGAACAGGTGAAAAAAGCATGAGCAATTCTTTGAACATTTCCACCCACAACAGCGTGCACACCATCACGTTGTCGCGCCCCGAGGTGCGCAACGCCTTCAACGACGAAGTCATTCTCGAGTTGAAAAACGCATTCTTGGCGGTAGCCCATAACGCCTCGGTGCGTTGCGTGGTGCTGGCCGCCGAGGGTTCTGCTTTTTGCGCCGGTGCCGACCTGAACTGGATGCGCCGCATGGCCGACTACACCCGCGCAGACAACCTGGCCGATGCCAGCGAACTGGCCGCCATGCTGAGCGCCATTTATGAGTGCCCACAGCCGACCATCGCCCGCGTGCAAGGCGACGTGTATGCCGGTGGCATGGGCCTGGTGGCCGCATGCGACATGGCCGTCAGCGTTGACAGCGCGCATTACTGCCTGAGCGAAGTCAAGCTGGGTTTGATTCCCGCCACCGTCAGTCCGTATGTGATTCGGGCCATGGGCGCGCGCGCTGCACACCGCTATTTTCTGACGGCAGAGCGTTTCTCGGCGCAGGAGGCTCATCGCATCGGTTTGGTGCACGAGGTGACGACCGCAGAGACCTTGGACGCCAAGATGAACGAGCTGACCCACGCCTTGGTGAGCGCCAGTCCCAATGCCACGCGCGTATGTAAAAAACTGTTGCAAGACGTGGCCGAACATGAGGTCAACGATGCGCTGGTGCGCATGACGGTGGAAGGGATTGCCGACATCCGCGCCAGCAGCGATGGCAAGGAAGGCGTGCAGTCTTTCTTGCAAAAACGCAAGCCATCTTGGACGCTATGAAACTCAGCAGACTCCTCCTGACATGCTTCGGGGTCCTGGCCTGCTCCGGGTGGGTAACCGTGTCCGCGCAAACACCCGAAGAGCCTGCCCTTGCGAAAGACTTGCACGAAGAAATTCACCGCATCGAAGTCACGGTGAAAGATCTGTACAACCGAACAGAAACCCGAAAAATCCCTTTGACTGTGTTCAAGCCCGACGGTGAAGGCCCGTTTCCTTTGGTGATCCTGAACCATGGCCGAGCAGGCAGTCCAGACAAACGTGCGCAGCCCTTGCGATTTCGATTTGAGCATCAAGCCCGTTATCTGGTGGGCAAAGGCTTTGCCGTCATCGTGCCGACGCGTATTGGTTATGGCGAGGCGTTTGGCGACTTCGACCCTGAAACCAATGGCAGTTGCGCCATGTCACAAATTGAGCCTTTGAGTATGGCCGCTTCTGAACAGGTATTGGCCGCGCATGCTTTTGCAAAAAGTTTGAAATTTGTTGACACATCCCGCTGGTGGGTCATGGGCCAATCGGTGGGTGGTTTGACCGCTGTGGCGACGGTATGGCGCAACCCTCCGGGTCTACAAGGCGGCATTAATTTTGCAGGCGGCACGGGCGGTGACCCTGTGGCTCGTCCGGGTCAGTCTTGTGGTGTGAATCAAATCGAACGCCTGTGGAAAAACAAAGCCAAAGAAGCCCAGGTCGACATGCTGTGGCTGTATTGGGAAAACGATTTGTTTTGGGGTCCTCAAGCCCCACGCGATTGGCACCAAGCTTGGACCGAAGGCGGTGGTCGTGCGCAATTTCACCAATTGCCAGCTTTTGGCAAGGACGGACATTCTGGATTCACCAGTGACATGGACCGTTGGGTTCCTCTGGTCGATGCCTACTTTGCCAAAGCCGGATACACCCAGTCGGCCTTAACACCCGTACCCGAAGCCAGCGGCTTTGCCGACGTGACGGATGTGAGCAAAGTCCCGATCAGTGCCGATGCGATTCAAAAATTCTATGCACGTTTTGTGAGCAGCCCCTTGCCGCGGGCCTTTGCCATTGGGCCGAATGGGGCTGTGGGCTTTGCTTATGGAGATTGGGCAATCGGTCGCGCATTGGGATTTTGCCAAGCCCGTCGTGGTGCCCCGTGCAAGTTGTATGCAGTTGACCAAAAAGTGGTCTGGAGAAATTGATGTTTAAGAAAATTCTGATCGCTAACCGCGGCGAAATTGCTTGTCGCGTCGCGGCCACCGCCCGCCGAATGGGCATACAGACCGTGGCCGTTTATTCGGACGCCGATGCGGGCGCCAAACATGTGCAGGCCTGCGATGAAGCCGTGCATGTGGGTGGCAGCGCGCCCAAAGACAGCTATCTGCGTTGGGAGCGTATTTTGCAAGCCGCCAAAGACACCGGCGCTGAAGCCGTGCATCCGGGCTATGGCTTTTTGAGTGAGAACGAGGAATTTGCCAAAGCCTGTGCCGCAGCCGGTCTGGTCTTCATCGGTCCGCCTGCTTCGGCCATTTTGGCCATGGGCCTCAAGGCTGAGTCCAAGCGCCTGATGGAATCGGCCGGTGTGCCCTTGGTGCCCGGCTACCACGGGGCGGACCAAAATCCGGCCCTGCTGCAGCGCGAGGCCGACCGCATTGGCTACCCGGCCCTCATCAAAGCCAGCGCCGGTGGCGGCGGCAAGGGCATGCGTGTGGTCGAGAAGTCCAAAGACTTTGCTGCAGCACTTGCATCGTGCCAACGCGAAGCCATCAACAGCTTTGGCAGCGACGCGGTGCTGATTGAAAAGTATGTGCAGCGCCCACGTCACATTGAGATCCAAGTGTTTGGCGATACGCAGGGCCACTGCGTGTATTTGTTCGAGCGCGACTGCTCGGTGCAGCGCCGCCATCAAAAGGTGTTGGAAGAAGCCCCGGCCCCCGGCATGACCGAAGCCCTGCGTGCGCAAATGGGCGCCGCGGCTGTGGCGGCTGCCAAAGCCGTCAACTACGTGGGCGCAGGCACGGTGGAATTCATCGTTGAGCAAACGGACTATGACCAGCCTGAATCCATGAAATTCTTCTTCATGGAAATGAACACCCGCTTGCAGGTGGAGCACCCGGTCACCGAAGCCATCACCGGCCTCGATTTGGTGGAGTGGCAGTTGCGTGTGGCCAGCGGTGAGCCGCTGCCCTTGCGCCAAAACCAGTTGCGCATCCAAGGCCATGCGATTGAGGCGCGCATCTGCGCCGAAAACCCCGACAACAACTTCTTGCCCGCCACCGGCACGCTGCGGGTGTATCGCAAACCGCAAGCGAGCAGCTTTGAAAGAAGCACGGTGCGCATCGACGACGGCGTGCGCGAGGGCGACACCATCAGCCCGTTTTACGACTCGATGGTGGCCAAACTCATCGTGCATGGCGACACCCGCGAGCAAGCGCTGGCCCGTCTGGACACGGCGCTGGCGCAAACCCACATCGTGGGTCTGAACACCAATGTGCAGTTCTTGCGCCATGTGGTGCGCAGCGATGCCTTTGCCACGGCCCAGCTTGATACCGCGCTGATCCAGCGCGAAAGCGCGGTGCTGTTCAACCAAGATCCGGTGGGTCTGCAGACCGCCGCTGCTGCCGTGATCGCTTATGAGCTGCGAGCGGAAGCCGGCGCGCAAGGCGCAGACCCGTTCAGCCGCCGCGACGGATGGCAGTCACATGGCACCACGCGCCGCCGTTTTGAGCTGGAGTACAGCGGGCAACCCGTGCGAGCGGTGTTGACTTATGGCCCGCAGTTGCGCTTGCAAGTAGGTGAGGGGGCTGAAGCCGATTTGCAGTACACGCCCCAAGGCGATGGCTTGTGGGTGCAGTTCAACGGCCGTCGCATCCACAGCACGGTGTGCGCCCAAGGCGATGCATCGGACGGTTTGTGCCATGTGTTCACCCCGCAAGGCGCAGCGCGCATCAGCGTGCTCAACCCGCTGGCGCATGCCGGTGAAGTCGCGCAAGAAGGCGGTCGCCTCACCGCCCCCATGCCGGGCAAGGTCGTGTCCTTTGCCGTCAAGGCGGGTGACAAAGTCAAAGCCGGACAAGCCCTGGCGGTGATGGAAGCCATGAAGATGGAACACACCATTCAAGCGCCCCAAGACGGCACTGTGGCCGAGCTGCTGTATGCGCCCGGCGACCAGGTGCCCGAAGGCGCGGAATTGCTGAAGCTGCATTGAGACTGGCCCACAATCGCCAGCAGGCTGGCTCCTACAAAAAGACATCGACAGCAGGCTGGCTCCTACCCCTCACTTGTAGGAGCTTGCCTGCAAGCGATCGACTTGTCTGTAGGAGCTCGCCTTGTCTGTAGGAGCTTGCCTGCAAGCGATGGCGGTCCTCAGCAAGCCATCTCCCCACCAAAGACCCATGCGACAGCGAAGGCAATAGCTTGCTGACAAAATAAGGCCATGAAAATCACCATTTGTTTCGCCAGCCTGCCGCCCGAGCCATGGGTGGAGGGATTGCAAAAAGCTTTTCCTCAAGCTGAAGTTTTTGCCTGGACCCCAGGAGCCCCTGTGGCTGACCATGCCATCGTCTGGGCCCCACCGCAGCAGTTCATTGACGAACAAAGCGGTTTGAAGACCTTGTTCAATATTGGCGCAGGCGTCGATGCTTTGTTGCAACTGCGTTTGCCGCCCAGCCTCAAGGTGGTGCGGCTCGACGACGCCGGCATGTCGGTGCAGATGGCCGAGTACGTATGCCATGCCGTGATCCGGCACTTTAGAGAATTCGACGCCTACGATGCGGACACGCAATCGGGCAAATGGTCATTTCGAAAGCCGCGTCTGCGCACCGATTTTTCGGTGGGCGTGATGGGCTTGGGCGTACTGGGCGAACGCGTGGCCAAGGCCTTGCAGGTGTTCGAGTTTCCTGTTCTGGGCTACAGCCGCAGTCCCAAAGACTTGCCGGGCATTCGCAGCTTCAGTGGCGCCGAGGGTTTGACTGATTTTCTGCAGGCCACACGCGTGTTGGTCAACCTGATGCCGCTCACGGCCGAGACCGAAAACATCTTGAACCACAGCACCTTGTCGCAATTGCAAAAAGGCGGCTACGTCATCAACGTGGCCCGGGGCAAGCACTTGGTCGAAGAAGATCTGATCACCTTGATCGACAGCGGCCATCTGGCGGGCGCCACACTTGACGTGTTCCGCACCGAGCCGCTGCCTGCCGATCATCCTATCTGGCGGCATCCTAAAATCACCGTGACGCCGCACACCTCGGCCCGCACCCTGCGTGAAGAAAGCATCGCGCAAATTGTGGGCAAAATTCAAGCCTTGCAACGTGGTGAACCCATCAACGGCGTGGTTGACCCCCAGCGCGGCTATTGAAAGTTTCTATGTCATTGCCCTCACGCGTTCAGCTCATCGACGTCGGCCCCCGCGACGGCCTGCAAAACGAAAAACAAGCCGTGCCTGCGGCCGTCAAGATCGAGCTGGTGCACCGACTGCAAGCCGCAGGCCTCACTGAGATCGAGGTCACCAGTTTTGTCAGCCCCAAGTGGGTCCCGCAGATGGGCGACAACGCGCAAGTGATGGCGGGCATAGAGCGCCAACAGGGTGTGCGTTATTCGGTGCTCACGCCGAATCAAATGGGCTTCGAGGCAGCGCGCAAGACGCAACCGCACGAGATCGTTGTTTTCGGCGCGGCCAGCGAAGCATTCAGCCAAAAAAATATCAATTGCTCGATTGCCGAAAGCATCGAGCGCTTTGCCCCTGTGGTGCAAGCCGCGCTGGAGGCAGGCATTGCGGTGCGGGGTGCCATGAGCTGCACTGTGGGCTGTCCCTATGAGGGCGATGTATCGCCCGACAGCGTGGCGTATCTGGCGGGCTTGATGAAGCAGATTGGCGTGCAACGGGTTGACGTGTGCGACACGATCGGCGTAGGCACGCCGCGCAAGGTGCAAAAGGCCATTGAGGCCGCGCTCGGTCACTTTGATGTGGCGCACATTTGTGGGCACTTTCACGACACCTACGGGCAGGCCTTGGCCAACACCTTGGCGGCGCTGCAGATGGGTGTGTGGAACTTCCAGTCCTCTGTCGCCGGTTTGGGTGGATGCCCATACGCCAAGGGCGCTACGGGCAATGTATCTTCCGAAGACGTGGTCTTCATGTTGCATGGCATGGGCATTGAGACGGGCATCGACCTCGATAAGCTGGTCGATGCCGGTGTCTTCATCAGCGACTTCTTGGGCCGCAAACCCAACTCGCGCGTGGCCACCGCGATCGTCACCCAAAGGATGGGCTGAACATGTGCGGCGCTGAACTTCTGGCCTTGCCCGAAGGCGTGCAACGCGTGGCGCAGGCGCTGCAAGCAGCCCAGCACATTCATGCCCCGTTGATGCTCGATGGTGCCGCCCGCACCGCGCAAGAGGCCGCCGATGCCTTGGGCGTGCGACTCGGTCAAATCGCCAAGAGCGTGATCTTCAAACGCAAGGAAGACGGCCTGGCCGTGCTGGTCGTGACTTCAGGTGATCGCCGCGTGGACGAAAAAAAGGTCTCTGCTTTGGTGGGCAAGATTGGACGTGCCGATGCCGAGTTCGTGAAAACGCAGAC
>CANBWK010000118.1 GCA_947373105.1 Comamonadaceae bacterium
TTGACCACTGGCGAGTTTGCCATGCTCAAAGCCTTGGTGCGTCATCCCAAACAACCTATGACCCGCGACAAACTGGCGCAATTGGCCAGGGGCCGAGAGTTTGAACCCTTCGACCGGAGTCTGGATGTGCAGGTTTCACGCTTGCGCAAACTCATTGAAATCGACCCGGCCACCCCCAAGATCATTCAAACCGTTTGGGGGGTAGGCTACGTCTTTATCCCCGAAGGCAATGCCTGATCTCTTCACTGAGAAGCGAACAGGCTTGAGCCTGTTCTGGCGCACCTTTGCTTTACTCGCGCTGCTGATTTTTTGCAGTGCCTTGGCTTGGCTACAACTGCTGCGAACGCAAGAATACGAGCCCCGCATGCTGCGCAATGCGCACCAGATTGCCTCTGTCGTGAACCTCACGAGGACCGCGCTGATGCACACCGATGAAATCGCCCGCGTGTCTTTGCTCAAAATGCTTGCTGACGAAGAAGATGTCAGCATCAGCACGCGTGAACCTTCAGACAGCTTCGAGCCGTTTGGAGAATCAGAATTAGACATTCAAATTGGCAAAGAACTGATCAAGCGACTCGGTCAAAACACCATCATCGCCAGTAAAGTCAATGGCAGCAATGGCTTGTGGGTTGGCTTTCAAATCGAGAAAGACAGTTACTGGTTGCTGATGGACCCTGAGCGCTTGAATACCGTCAGCGGCAGTACCTGGCTGGTGTGGCTCTTGACAGCCTCCGCCTTGTCTTTGGTGGGCGCCGCCTTGATTGCACGTCTGATCAACCGCCCCTTGCGACAACTCTCCTTTGCAGCCAGCCGTGTCCGCGATGGCAATTTCACAGCATCCCCGCTGGACGAACATGTTGTGACCAGCGAAATCAGAGAAGTCAACATCGGCTTCAACCGCATGGCCGAAAGACTGGCCAAAATCGAACAAGAGCGGGCCTTGATGCTGGCGGGTATTTCTCACGATTTGCGTACGCCACTGGCACGATTAAGGCTGGAGACAGAACTCAGCGTCTCCGACGAAGAAGCCCGCGCCTACATGGCCGCCGACATTGAACAACTGGACGCCATCATCGATAAATTTTTGGACTATGCAAGGCCCGAAAATTTGAAAATGGAGCCCGTGTTGCTCACGCAAATTATCAGCGGTTGTGTGGCCCCTTTTCTCAAACGCGACAACTTCGAAGTCAACATCGACGTGGCTTCCGATTTGTTTGTTGAAGCCGAGCATGTGGAGTTAAGCCGCGTGCTGTCCAACCTTTTAGAAAATACACGGCGCTACGGGCAAACGCCCAGTGACGGCGTTACCCGTGTGGACTTGGTCGCTCGCGTGCATGAAGGCTGGGTCTTGTTCAGAGTCAGAGACCACGGGCCAGGGGTGTCAGACGACACCTTGAAAAATCTGACGCAGCCTTTTTACCGAGGGGACACCGCCCGCACCTCGGCCACAGGTTCGGGTTTGGGACTGGCCATTGTGGAGCGATCGATGCAACGCATGGGAGGCACGTTTTCGGTGTTCAACAACGCCAGCGGTGGTTTGATGGCGCTGATGAAATTCAAGCAAGCACACATTCCCCCTCAGGGCTGATCCCAAGACTCAGGTCTTGCGGGTCAGCAACACCACGGCCCTGGCCTCCATGCTTTGGCCCATGCCTACCGGCCCCAGTTTTTCGGCGGTTTTGGCTTTCACATTCACCTGATCAAGCCCGACGCCCAGCGCCTTCGCCACGGAAGTTTGAATCGCCACCCTGTGCGGCGAAAGCTGAGGTGACTGCGCTATCACCGTGCAGTCCACGTTCACCAATTCCCAGCCTGCATCACGCACACAGCGCATGGCTTCTTGCAAAAGCACCGATGAATCGGCCCCCTTGAACTGCGCATTTGTATCCGGAAAATGCTGCCCGATGTCCCCCAGCCCGGCGGCGCCCAGCACAGCGTCGGTCATGGCATGCAGCAACACGTCGGCATCGGAATGGCCCAGCAGGCCCATGCTGTAAGGGATCTCAACGCCGCCCAAAATCAGCTTGCGACCCGGCACCAAAGCGTGGACGTCCCAGCCTTCTCCAATGCGAAAATTCAGACCTGCACTCATGTCCTGCTCCTCAAAATGGCTTCGGCCAAAGCAAAATCGGCGGGATAAGTCACTTTGAAATTCTGCGCCGATCCGGCCACCAAAAGCGGCGACAAACCCAGCCGCTCCATGGCACTGGCCTCGTCGGTAATGCCTGCAAATCCAGTGCTCGCAACCTCAGCCAAGGCGGCATACAAAGCCCCCAGGCGAAACATCTGCGGCGTTTGCGCCAACCATTTGCCCGCACGCGGCACCGTACTCTCTACACGGGCAGGCTCGCTTGCGGGTCGCTGTGTTTTAAGGGTATCGGGCAGCGGCAAAGCCAACAACCCGCCCACAGCATCATCGCTGCAGGCTAGCACCAAGGCCAGCACCTCTGCGGGCTGCACCAGGCAACGCGCCGCGTCGTGCACCAGCACCCAGTCATCAGGGCCAACACCTGCAGCCAGCATGGCCGACAAACCGTTGAATACGCTCTCCGCCCGACTGGCACCGCCACAATCCGTAAGGCGGAACCGGTCAGGCCATTGCGCCTTGGGCCAAGCAAAATCATCGCCGGGTGAAACTATGACCCAACCACTGGCCAAGCCCGGCACCTGCGCCAAGGCCTGCAAGGTGTGCATCACCATCGGTTGGCCTGCGAGCCATTGGTATTGTTTGGGCTGCACCGTACCCGCGCGGCTGCCGTTGCCGGCGCAAGGGATCAAAACGTGAAACTCAGTCATTACCACCGATTTTAGAGGCGTCGGTGCACAGCCCTCTAAAATACAGTTTATTCCTCACTTTCCACCCCCCTCCATTTTTGGCGGGGGGTGTTTTTGCTTTGCTTGCGCCATGAATCTGCCTCCTCTCACACTCGGCAAACGCTTCACCCTGCCCCGCCCGGTGGGCTCGGCTGACGCCGTCCTGCTGGCCCAATTGGCCTTGCGCGACAAAGCGCAAGGTCGGATCACAGCCATCGTCACCGCGGATGCCACAGACGCGCAACGCCTCGTCGATGAGGTGCAGTTTTTTGCACCCGAGTTGCGCTTGGCCATCTTTCCCGATTGGGAAACGCTGCCTTACGACACCTTCTCTCCCCACCAGGACTTGATCAGTGAACGGCTGGCCACCCTGTGGCGCATCAGCCAGCGCGACAAGTCGCAAGGCGCAGACCTTGTTTTGGTGCCTGCGACCACGGCCTTGTACCGCCTCGCACCGCCCGCGTTTTTGGCCGGCTATACCTTTGAATTCAAGGTCAAACAAAAACTGGACGAAGCCAAGCTCAAAGCCCAATTGACCTTGGCCGGTTACAGCCACGTGACCCAGGTTGTCAGCCCAGGCGAGTACGCGGTGCGCGGCGGCCTGATTGATTTGTTCCCCATGGGCTCACTGGTGCCCTACCGGGTTGACTTGTTTGACGACGAGATCGACAGCATCCGCACCTTTGACCCCGACAGCCAGCGCAGCCTGTACCCCGTACCAGAAGTGCGGCTCCTGCCAGGGCGCGAATTCCCGATGGACGAGGCGGCACGGGCCAAGTTTCGCAGCCGTTGGCGCGAATTGCTCGAAGGCGACCCCACCAAAAGCCGCATTTACAAAGACATGGGCAACGGCGTGGCCACCGCCGGTATCGAGTACTACCTGCCGCTGTTTTTTGAAGAAACCGCCACCGTATTTGACTATCTGGGCAAAGATGCCACCGTGGTTTTGCACGGCGATCTGGAGCCGGCATTTCAACGCTTTTGGCAAGACACCAAAGACCGGTACCGTTTGGTGCAAGGCGACCCCGAACGCCCTGCATTGCCCCCCGAGGCCTTGTTTTTAAATGCCGAGCAGTTTTACGGCCTGTGCAACCAGTACGCCCAACTTGCACTGCGGCCAGGCACTGACGATGTGCCTGATAACGCGCTTGCGCAAACCCTGCCCGACCTGACCGTGGTGCGCGGCGCTGAGGACCCGCTGTCCCGCTTGCAAGCCCACATTCGCACCCGTGCCAGCCGCGTCCTCATCCTGGCCGAAAGCGATGGCCGCCGAGAAAGTCTGCTCGATTTTGTGCGTTCCAGCGGTCTGACCCCGCCGGTGTTTGACAGCCTCGAAGAATTTTTGACCAGCGACGAAAAAGTCGGCATGGCCACGTCATCGCTCAACAAAGGTTTTCACTGGTTTGAGCACGGCATCGACCTGGTCACGGAGACCGAACTTTTTGCCGCAGGCCCCACCACGCGCCGCCGTAAAAAGCAGGAACAAGTCAGCGACGTTGAAGCGCTCATCAAAGACCTGAGCGAACTCAATGTGGGCGACCCCGTGGTGCACAGCCAACATGGCATCGGTCGTTATCGCGGCTTGATCAACATGGACCTGGGCGAAAAAAACGAAGACGGCACACCTGCCCTGCAAGAATTTTTGCACCTCGAATACGCCGACCAAGCCACGCTGTACGTGCCGGTGAGCCAATTGCAACTGATTGGCCGCTACACAGGCGTGAGTGCCGATGAAGCCCCGCTGCACAGGCTGGGCTCAGGCCAGTGGGAAAAAGCCAAACGCCGCGCGGCCGAACAGGTGCGCGACTCGGCCGCTGAGCTGCTCAACATCTACGCACGCCGCGCTGCACGTGAGGGGCATCCCTTCCGCTACAGCCCGCAAGACTACGAAACCTTTGCCAACGACTTTGGCTTTGAAGAAACGGCCGATCAGAACGCCGCCATCCACGCCGTCATTCAAGACATGATCAGCCCCCGCCCCATGGACCGACTCGTCTGCGGGGATGTGGGTTTTGGCAAAACCGAAGTGGCCTTGCGTGCCGCCTTTGTGGCTGTCACAGGGGGCAAGCAAGTCGCTATTCTTGCGCCCACCACCCTGTTGGCCGAGCAGCACTACCAAACGCTGCAAGACCGGTTTGCCAAATGGCCGGTCAAAGTGGCCGAGGTCTCACGCTTTCGCTCCGGCAAAGAAGTCACCGCCGCCCTCAAAGGCATTGCCGACGGCACCGTGGACATCGTGGTCGGGACGCACAAGCTGCTGAGCGAATCCACCAAATTTCATGATTTGGGCCTGCTCATCATCGACGAAGAACACCGCTTTGGTGTGCGCCACAAAGAGGCCATGAAAGCCCTGCGCGCCGAGGTGGACGTGCTGACACTCACCGCGACCCCCATTCCCCGCACCATGGGCATGGCTTTGGAAGGCCTGCGCGATTTGAGCGTGATCGCCACCGCGCCCCAGCGCCGCCTGTCCATCAAGACCTTTGTGCGCAACGAAGGCACGGGCGTGATCCGCGAGGCGGTGCTGCGCGAACTCAAGCGCGGCGGGCAGTGCTACTTTTTGCACAACGAAGTCGACACCATCGAAAACCGCCGCCAAAAGCTCGAAGAAATCCTGCCCGAAGCCCGCATCGCCGTGGCCCACGGCCAGATGCCTGAGCGCGAACTCGAACGCGTGATGCGCGACTTTGTGGCCCAGCGTTACAACATCCTGCTGTGTTCGACCATCATCGAAACCGGCATCGACGTCCCCACGGCCAACACCATCGTGATTTCACGCGCCGATAAATTTGGCCTGGCCCAGCTGCACCAGCTGCGCGGACGCGTGGGCCGCTCACACCACCAAGCTTATGCGTACTTGATGGTGCCCGAGATCCAAGGCCTGACCAAACAAGCCGCCCAACGGCTCGACGCGATCCAGCAAATGGAAGAACTGGGCAGTGGCTTTTATCTGGCCATGCACGATTTGGAGATCCGCGGCGCAGGCGAAGTGCTGGGCGAAAACCAGAGCGGCAACATGATGGAGGTGGGCTTTCAGCTTTACAACGAAATGCTGTCCGAAGCCGTTCGCTGCTTGAAGTTGGGCAAAGAACCCGATTTGCTCAGCCCCCTGTCGGTCACGACCGACATCAACTTGCACGCCCCCGCCCTGCTGCCGGGCGACTACTGTGGCGATGTGCACCTGCGCCTGTCGTTCTACAAAAAACTGGCCACCGCCAAAACCAGCGATCAGATCGACGCCCTGCTCGAAGAGCTGGTCGACCGCTTTGGCAAACTGCCACCGCAAGCGCAAACGCTGGTGGACGTGCACCGCCTGCGCGTGCTGACCCTGCCCTATGGCGTCGTCAAGGTCGATGCCTCGCCAAACCTGATTCAGATCACCTTCAAGCCCAACCCGCCGGTGGACCCCATGGCCATCATCGGCCTGATCCAGAAGAACAAACACATCAAATTGGCGGGTAATGACAAACTGCGCATTGAACGGGAACTGCCCGACCCTAAGATGCGGGCGCAGATGGTGCGGGATGTGCTTAAGAGTTTGGGGACGCCAAAAACAGAGCCTGCAGCACATCCTGATGTGGCACAAATTTAATTTACTCAATACAATGAGATAAATTACTCAATGCACTGAACAGACAAAAAATGGCCATCGAACGCGAAGCACTGACCCCATTGGTCACCCGGCTCAAAGAGCCTCGACGCTTTTTGCAGGTGGTGGCTGGCCCTCGCCAAGTGGGCAAAACCACGCTGGTGCGTCAGGCCCTGGAGCGCTTGAAGCAAGATGAGCAAGCCGACACAGACAAGCCCTTCACCACACCACGGGCCCAACACAGCGCCAGTGCCGACGGCCCTGGCCTGCAAGGGCAAGTGTGGCTGGGTACGCAATGGCAAATCGCTCGCGCCTTGGCCGCGCAAGCGGGCAGCTGCGTGCTGGTGCTGGACGAAATTCAGAAAGTGTCCAACTGGACCGAAGAAGTTAAACGCCTGTGGGACGAAGACACCGCCGCTGACCGTGACGTACGCGTGGTCATCCTCGGCTCGGCCCCGCTGCTCATTGCCCGGGGCCTGAGCGAAAGCATGGCCGGTCGCTTTGAGATCACCCGCCTGGGCCACTGGCGCTATGCCGAAATGCGCGACGCTTTTGGCTTTAGCCTGGAGCAATTCATCTTTTATGGCGGTTACCCTGGCGCAGCGCCATTGGTCCACGACGAGGACCGCTGGGCCGCCTATGTGAGCGACGCGTTGATCGAAACCACCATCAGCAAAGACGTGCTGCTGATGGCACCCGTGCAAAAGCCGGCGCTGCTGCGCCGCGTGTTCGACCTGGCCTGCGTGTACAGCGGCCAAATCCTGAGCTACCAAAAAATGCTGGGTCAACTCGACGATGCGGGCAACACCACCACCCTCGCCCACTACCTGGACTTGCTAGAGGGGGCGGGCATGGCCTGCGGCCTGCCCAAATACATGGGCCAAGTGGTGCGCCAACGCGCATCCAGCCCCAAGCTGCAAGTGTTCAACAACGCCCTCATGGGCTGCCACTGGGTAGCCCAAGGCGTGGGACTGCAAGCCGCACAAGCACGCCCCGACGTGTGGGGCCGACTGGCCGAAAGCGCTGTGGGCACCGAACTGCTGGCCCGCCACCTCACGCACAGCAGCCGCCACCCCGTCATTCACTACTGGAACAATGGCCAAAAAGAAGTGGATTACGTACTCAAGAGCGGCCCAACACTGCAAGCACTGGAAGTGAAAAGCGGGCACAACATGGGCAATGTGTCAGGCTTGACCGCGTTTGCACATCAGTTTGAACAGGTGCAGCCGCTGGTCATTGGCACAGGCGGCATGCCGCTGGATTTGTGGCTGCAAAGCTGACCTTTAAAGGCTCACTCCAACTTGGCCCCAGACGCCTGCACCGCGTCTTTCCAGCGCACCAGTTCGGCGTCAATGTGGCGGCCGAAGGCTTCAGGCGTGGTGCCGACCACGTCGTAGCCATATTCGGTCAATTGCGCGGCCACTTTGGGGTCCCGCACGGTTTTGTTCAGCGCTTGATTGAGCTTGGCCACCACCTCAGGGGGGGTGCCCGCCGGGGCCAAAATACCGTACCAGCCATTGACCACAAACGAAGGCACGCCGGACTCTTTGACGGTGGGCACATCGGGCAACAGCGGTGAGCGCTTGTCGCCGGTCACCGCAACCGCTTTGAGCTTGCCGGCCTTGACCTGCACCAACGAGGTGGAGATGCTGTCAAACATCATCGACACCTCGCCACCCAGCATGGCCACTACAGCAGGGCTGCTGCCCTTGTAGGGGATGTGCAGCATCTTGATGCCCGTGGCGGTCTTGAACATTTCACCCGCCAAGTGGCTGGTGTTGCCATTGCCCGCTGACGCAAACGTGAGCTTGTCAGGGTTGGCCCGTCCATAGGCGATAAGTTCTGGCACGGTGTTGAAAGGCGTTGTCAAAGGCCCCGCCAACAGCAAAGGCAAAGTGGCCAACATGGACACCGGCGCAAAGTCTTTGCGGGCGTCGTAAGGCAGTTTGGTGTACAGGCTGGCGTTGATGGCGTGCGCGGCCAGCACCATCAAAATGGTGTAGCCATCGGGCTTGGCCCGCGCCAACATGCCCGTGGCAATGGTGCCACCTGCACCGGCCTTGTAGTCCAGCACCACGGGTTGACCCAGCTCCTTTTGCAGCATGGCCAGCATGGGCCGCGCCAACATGTCGGCGCTGCCCCCCGGTGGGTAAGGAATCAACATCGTGATCGGCTGGCTGGGAAAGGTCTGCGCCTGCGACACAGCGGCCGCGCACAAAGCCAAGGCTCCCAGGGCAAAGCGCCAAGGTTTGGACATCCAGGCTTGAGTAAGGGGGTATGTCAGCGCGGTGGGGTTCATGGCTTGGCTCCTTTTTCCGCATCATAGACCTTGGCATCGCCTAAACTACAGACCCGTGTCACAAGGGTGCGCCCCGTGTGGGCGGAACTCCTCTCATCCTTTACCAATTTGCACATTGTCATGACCGCAACCGAACACGCACCAGGCCTGATGGTCCAAGGCTTCACCGCACCTTTGAAGCTGCGCGACTTCAAACTCATTGCGTTTGACATGGACTCCACGCTCATCAGCATCGAGTGCATCGACGAGATCGCCGATGCCGTGGGCCGCAAAGCCCAAGTGGCCGCCATCACCGAAGCGGCCATGCGCGGCGAGATCACCGACTTTCGCGAAAGCCTGCGCCGCCGCCTGGCGCTGCTGCAAGGCGTCACATTGGACGACATGGAACGCGTTTACACCGATCGCTTGCAGATCAACCCCGGCGCTGCCGAGTTGATCACCGCTTGCCAAAAGGCGGGCCTGAAAGTGCTGCTGGTGTCTGGCGGCTTCACCTTCTTTGCCAACCGCGTCAAAGCGCGCTTGAACATTGACTTTGCAAAGTCCAACCAATTGGAAGTGGCAGCGGGTGCACTGACCGGCCAACTGGTCATGCAATGCTGGGGCGACATTTGCGACGGCGAAGAAAAACGCCGCACCGTGCTGGAAGTCGCCAGCCTGCTGGGCATTGAGCCCCAAGAATGCATCGCCATGGGCGACGGTGCCAATGACTTGCCCATGATGGGCGCCGTCGGTTTATCTGTGGCCTACCACGCCAAGCCCAAGGTGCGCGAGCAAGCCATGGTGGCCATCAACGAAGGCGGGTTGGACAGATTGCTCGAAGTCGTCAGACCCTGAACGACGGGCATCCGGAGGTCTTTATTTCCATACCAGGCTTGACCGAGGACCCATGACTTCAGGCTTCGTCGGGGCTAAAGCCACCGACCTACAAAACCAGGCGTAGGTCAGAGCTTCAGCTCCGACGGGGCTGGTGGATCTAAAGCGCGTAGGTCGGAGCTTCAGCTCCGACGGGGGTGGATGGATCCCGGGTCCCGGGATGACATACAGAGGGCCCGGGATGACCTACTGTTTGTAGGAGCCCACCCTGTGGGCGATGGTGCGATATGGCGGTGCGCATCCAATCGCCCACAGGGCGGGCTCCCACAAATACAGGAGACCAATCGCCCACAGGGTGGGCTCCTACAAATACAGGGGGCCATCGCCCACGGGGTGGGCTCCCACATTTTTAGGACAAGGTCACATGCTGCAAGTGGTTGTCCACCAGCACCTGCAGGGTGGGGTCTGCGCTGTAGGTGTAGCTGTTGAAGGTCTGGCCGTTTTCTTGCACTGCGCCTGATGCTGCCCATGCGCCTGGCGCTGCGCCGGTGCCTAAGAGGTTGCTCAGGTTCAGTGTGTCGTTGCTGTCGCC
>CANBWK010000119.1 GCA_947373105.1 Comamonadaceae bacterium
GGTTGGAATGGCTTGTTTGTGCCTGCTGGCACACCTCGCGCCGTCATTCAACGCTTGCAAACAGATGTGGCGGCGGTCATGGCCTCTCCCGCTTTTCGTGAAGACGCCCAAAATATGGGCTATGAACTCGGCGGCGAAGGCGCAGATGAATTTTCTGCGTACATCAAGTCCGAATTGCAGCGTTGGGGTCAAGTGATTCGCGACGGCAACATCAAAGCCGATTGATGTCCCTGTATTGTCTTAAAGGATGAACTCAATGATTCAACTCATTTTGTCGGTAGTCACTTCAGCACTGCTGCTGATCTCCGGCGGCCCCGCATTGGCGCAGGGCTATCCGAATAAACCCATCAAGATCATTGTTCCGGCAGGACCCGGCGACAGTTGCGATATTTTGACGCGTCTCATTGCACCCAAACTAACGGAACGTTTGGGCCAAGCCATTGTGATCGACAACCGTGCGGGCTCGGCTGGCCAACTGGGCTTGACGCTGCTCAAACAAGCTCCGGCTGATGGCTACACCTTGGGTTGCGGCCAAGGCGGCAACATGGTGATCGTTCCCTTGGCCTATGCCAAAGTGGCCTACGATTCGCGCAAAGACTTCACGCCCATGGCGATGATGGCATCCAACTTTTTGGCTTTGGTGGTCAGCCCCAAAACACCCTTCAAGACAGTGAAGGAATTGATCGATTACGGCAAAGCCAACCCCGGAAAATTGACATTCGGCACCAATGGTGAAGGTGCCTTTTTGCACTTTGCCTCGGAACAATTTCGCATGATGTCAGGGTTTGAGTATTTGCATGTACCTTACAAGGACATGGGCGCTGTCTTCACACAAATGCTGGGCGGCGAAATCTCCGCCTCCATGGGCTCCTTTATTTCTGTTCAACCCCTGGCCGACTCGGGTAAGCTTCGATTGCTCGGTATTGCACGGGCCACCCGCTCGCCCGATTACCCCAATGTGCCCACCATTGCCGAGACCGTTCCTGGCTTCACGTCCGGCGGCTGGTTTGGCATCATTGGCCCCGCTGGTGTTCCACGCGAAATCACCACCCTCATCAATAAAGAAGTCAATTGGGTCCTGCAGCAACCCGATGTGCGTGACCGTATGAAAAAATTGGGCTTGGACATCCACACAGAGCCGCCGGAGTTTTTCACCGACCTGATGAACAAAGACTTTGAAAATTGGGGCAAAGTTGTCAAAGGCATGGGATTCAAACCCTTGTGACCCGCGTTGCCTTGATCCATGCCACCGCCTTGGCGGTGGCGCCGATTGCCAATGCCTTTGAGCGCCTGTGGCCTGAGGCCCAGTTGCAAAACATTCTGGACGACAGCCTGTCTTTAGACCGCGCTCGCGATGGGCAACTGACGCCCGCCATGACGCAGCGCTTTGTTGATCTGTCTCACTACGCACGTGATTGCGGATGTGACACCCTGTTGTTCACCTGTTCTGCGTTTGGCCCCGCCATCGACGTGGCCGCTGGCGCCACACCCTTACCGACCTTCAAACCCAACCAAGCGATGTTCGATATGGCTCTCGCAACACAGCCCCAACAGGGCGCGTTGCAAGTGGGCTTGGTCGCCACCTTTGCGCCTTCTATTGCATCCATGCAGCAAGAGCTAGAGCAGATGGCGCAAACGCTGGGTATTCCACTGCAGGTCCACACGGCCCATGTGCCTGAGGCCATGGACGATTTGAACCGCGGAAACGCCGATCTGCACCACCAAAAAATTGCGAATGTTGTCGGCAACATGCCGCCTTGTGATGTCATTTTGTTGGCGCAGTTTTCCATGGCGGCGGCAGGCCCTCTCGCGCAGAGGCAAACTTCGTCGCCTGTTTTGTCCAGCCCGGATTGCGCGGTCATTGCACTGCGCCAGAGGATGATGCATGTCTGATCTGAATGTTTCTCCTGCGCAATTGAGCGCTTTCATCAGTGCCACCTTTCGTGCTGTTGGATTGCCTGAAGCCGATGCCCGCACAGTGGGTGAGCTCATGGCCGAGTCCGATGTGCAAGGCTCGGACGGCCATGGTGTGATTCGCGTGCCGGTTTATATCCGCCGGATTTTGGGGGGTGCCGTCAACGTGACGCCCCACATCCGTGTCGTCGAAGAGCGCGCCGCCACGGCGCTTGTAGATGGCGACAACGGCATGGGCCATCTCGTCATGAAACGGGCCACGGAACTGGCCATTGCAAAAGCCCGCACCTGCGGCATGGCCTGGGTTGGCAGTCGTTTCAGCAACCATGCGGGTCCTGCATCTTTGTATGCGCGTATGCCACTGGCCCATGACATGGTGGGTCTGTATTTTGCAGTTGGCAATGCCAACCATTTGCCGCCTTGGGGCGGATTGGACATGTTGTTGTCCACCAATCCCATCGCCGTGGCATTTCCTACGCACAAAGAAACGCCTGTGGTCCTTGACATGGCCACAACCGTGGCCGCGTATGGCAAAGTCAAAGCCAAGGCCATGATGGGTCAAATGATGCCCGAAGGCTGGATGGTCGATCGCCAAGGGCAACCCTTGCTGGACCCGAATCGCAGAGATGAAGGATTCCTGTTGCCGATTGGCGGCTACAAGGGATATGGTTTGTCCATGATCGTGGGCTTACTCTCTGGCACGCTCAATGGGGCGGCCATGGGCAAGGAAGTGGTCGACTTCAACAATGACGATACGAGTGTGACCAACACCGGTCAAGCCATTTGCGTGATAGACCCTTCGGCATTCGGTGACGTCCACGCTTTCAAATTGCGGGTAGACAAACTGGTACAAGAAATTCATGCCAGTGAACGCATGCCAGGCGTGGACCAGATTTGGGTTCCGGGCGAACAAAGTCACCTCAAGCGCCTGCACAACCTCAAGCATGGCCTTAGCATTCCAGCATCCCTGACACACGAGCTCGATACCGTGGCGCACCAGTTGGGTGTCCCGACACTGGCTCAAACAACGGTCTAACTACAGGAGACACACATGCAAAGACGCCGCTTGATTCAATCGGGCCTGGCCTCGGCCAGCGGCATGCTCTTGGGTGATGCATGGGCCCAAAGTGCTTACCCCAACAAACTGATCAAGATGATCATCCCCCTGGCCGCGGGCAGTGCCGTCGACAGTGCGGCGCGCATCGTTTCTCAAAAAATGGCCTTGAACATGGGCGTGGGCATTGCGATTGAAAACCAGGCCGGCGCATCGGGCCTGATTGGCGCTGAACGCGTGGCCAAGTCGCCGCCAGATGGCTATACCTTGGGCGGCTTCAACGACAGCATCATGACCATGCTGCCCAGTTTTCACAGCAAAATGCCTTGGGACATTCTCAAGGATTTCGAACCGGTCTCGCTGGTCGCCACCATCGAATGGGCTTTGGTTGTGCCCAGCGATTCTCCTATCAAGACAGCGGCTGATCTGATTGAGGCCGCTCGCAAAGCGCCGGGGAAAATCAATTACGGCTCAGGCGGCAACGGCAGCCCACAACACATTGCGATGGCGCTGTTTGCCCTTCAGGCAGGCATTCAACTGACGCATGTCCCTTACAAGGGCGCCACGCAAGCGGCGGTAGGTACGGCTGCTGACGAGGTGCAAACCTGCTTGCAAGGTATTGCCACCGTCAGCCCCTTGGTCAAAGCAGGCAAGTTGCGGATTTTGGGGATTCCAGCGCCCAAGCGCTTGCCGCAATTTGCAGACATTCCGACCGTGTCTGAGTCGGGTTTGCCGGGCTATGAGATGAACTCATGGTTTGCCGTGATGGCCCCAACGGGCACACCCAAGGCCGTGATTGACAAATACCAAATCGAAGTGGTTAAGGCGCTCGCAGATGCCGGCGTGAAAGAGCAATTTGCCACGCAAGGCCTGACGCCCTTAGGAACCACGCCCGCTGAACTCGCGGTGCTTCTCAAAGCGCAACTCATCCGTTATGGCAAGTTGATTCGGGAAGCCGGTATCACCGCGAGTTGAGTGGCAACTGACATCTGACTTCAGATGTAGTTCAAACGCTCGCGAATGATCTTTGCTGCATGGCTCTGCGCAGGACTCACACTCAATGAAGCCTCATCTTCGCGGCTCATTGCAGAACGCAGCTCAGCCATTAAACGCGCATCGGTTTGCGCCATTGCCCACATGCGCTCATCAGAGCGGCGTTGCGCAAGACTGGCAGACCATGCATCCATGCGAGCCAAAAATTTGCCCGCCAGGTCGCGCGAGGCGCCTGCAAACAAGCCCAAGGCGGCAACGCCAACGGCCCACAAAGCCACCCAAGCGGCCAGCAGGTGGCCATCAGCCCAGGTGTCCATCATCTGATCAGCCACCACCACCATGGCCGCGACAACAGCGGCCAACAGCAAGGCAGACAATGAACGAGGACCATTGAAACCGGCGCGCATGTCACGCACGTTTTGCACGACTTGTTCAGCACGGGCCACACCAGGGTGGATGGTTGGATATTCGAGGTGTACGAAATGACTTTTCATGATTTTTTCCCTTTAACTTTGTCCGACATATTTCTGAAGAAATTCCACTAAATTGCCAAACAATGACTGGATCATAGGGTTTACTCTAGTGCTATTCAACTTTATCTTTATAATGAATGTCATTCACAACAGTGATAGATAGACAAGTGACGACCAATTTTCGAACCTTGGACTTGAACCTTTTGCGGGTCTTTGACGAGGTCATGGCCGAACGCAGTCTGACCCGTGCGGCACGCAACCTGTCGTTGACACAGCCCGCCGTCAGCAATGCACTGCGCCGCCTGCGGGAAACCCTGGGTGACGAATTGGTGCGCCGCCAGGGCCATGGCATCGAGCCCACGCCCCGAGCGTTAGCCCTTTGGCCCAGCGTGCGCGAGGCTTTGCGCCAGCTGCAATCAGCCATCGTGCCCACCACGTTTGTGCCCAGTGAAGCAAAATCCACCTTCGTCATGGCCATGGCCGATGCCACCGCCGCCGAACTGATCGGCGGGTTGTCGGAGCAAATGCAAGAACAGGCCCCCGGCGTGTCGGTCAGGGTGGTTCCACTGACCACCCGGGACCCCCGCAAACTGCTGCAAGATGGCATGGCAGATATCGCACTGGGCTACTTCCCGGCGGTCTTGACCGATTTAACGGCGCGCGCGCAATCAGATCAGGTGGTGTCGTTTGAACACCAGCGCTTGTACGCCGGTGAATATGTGTGCGTAATGCGGCGCGGCCATCCCTTGGCAAAGCAAGCCCTGACGCTCGACAGTTATTGCAGCGCCAGACATTTGTTGGTGAGTTTTTCTGGCCGTCCTTATGGATTTGTCGACGAATCACTGGCCACTTTGGGCCGCAAACGCCGCATCGTGATGACCGTGAACCAGTTCTTCACCGCCGGACGGGTGGTCGTGAATTCCGATTTGCTGACCGTCCTGCCACGTCACTTTGTGCCCACGACGGGCCTGTCCGATACATTCCAATTGCATGACTTGCCTTTCGAGGTGCCGCCCGTCCATGTGGAGGCTTTGTGGCACAGCCGAATGCAGCACGACAGCGCCCACAGCTGGCTGCGCGAAACCTTGCTCGGCGTCGCACAACAAGCATTTGCGGGCGCACCATTGACCCCAGTACCTTGAGCCACGTATGAAGATTCAACTGTTATCCGATTTGCATTTGGAGACGCACCCCCACTTCGTGCCACGTCCAGCACCGGGCGCTGACTTGCTCGTCCTGGCAGGCGATATCGGCTCCTATCAAGCCGGATCAATGTTGCTCACGCAGCACGATTTGGATTTTGGTTTGGCCCGGTTTTCCCCCCGCGCCGACTTGGCGGCATGGCCAACCCCCGTGCTGTTTGTGCCCGGCAATCACGAATACGACAACATGGATTGGGATGAGGCCCACCAAAGGCTCAAGGCGACTTGTGCGCGCCTGCAAATCACCTGGCTGGACCACGAAGTCCTGACCTTTCAAGGCGTTCGCTTCATGGGCAGCACTTTGTGGAGCGACTTTGATGCCCTGGGCCCGTTGGCAGCAACGGCACCGACCCATCCATCGTCAATGGCTTTGTCACAACAACTTAAAGCGCGCGACAAAGCTTTCAGAGCTGCCGATTACTACCTGCGCAAAGCCGGCACCACGCGCAAAGGCACGCCCTTTTTGTCTGCCGCTGTGCGTGAACTGGCACTGGAAAGCCAGGACTGGTTGACGCAACAATTGACCACCCCCTTTGCGGGCCCGACCGTGGTGGTCACCCACTTTGCGCCCAGCTTGCTGAGTGCTGACCCGCGCTTTGGCCGCACACCCAGCACCGCTGGTTTTTGCAACGCACTGGACCCCTTGCTGTCACGCGCACAATTCTGGATGCATGGGCACTTGCATTGCCCCATGGACTACACGAGTCAAGGCTGCCGCGTGGTGGCCAACCCCTTAGGCTATGCACGCAAGAACGAGCAAACACACTTTAAAGAAGCGTTCGTTATTTCTCTTGATGCGGATCAATATCCAGCATGACGTAGCCGCCTAGACTTGCGCCAAGTTCAACACAAAGGGGGCTTCAATGAAAATACTTTTAGCAGTAGACGGCAGCGCTTACACCAAGAAAATGTTGGCTTATCTGGCCACCCACCCAACACTGTTTTCGCCTGCGAACGACTATGCTTTGTTCACGGTTCAACCGCCATTTCCTGCACGCATCAAGTCAGCAATAGGCGCAGACCTTGCACGCAAATACCACGAAGAAGAAGCTGAAAAAGTTTTGGCACCGAGCTTCAAGTTTCTGGCTCGACATGGCCTGAATCCATCCAGCAGTTGGAAGCTTGGCCACCCAGGCGACGCGATCTCCAAAATGGCCGATACGGGAAAGTTTGACTTGGTGGTTATGGGCTCGCATGGCCAAGGTGCTTTGGGTAATTTGGTGATGGGGTCCATCGCCACGCAGGTGCTGGCCCATTGCAAAGTGCCCTTGCTGCTGGTGCGCTGATAGCGCGTCGCACAGACCACTCTTAACGCGCCTGCAAACCCTCAAAACAGGAGCTCATCACCATGTCGAGAACGGCCTCATCTGTGAGGTCGTTGCCCATTTTGAGAAACTCCAACACCGGATCGCAGGCACGTGCATACAAGGTGTAGAGCACGGCGATGGCAGGCAATTGCGGGTTGATTTCTCCCAGGGTTTGGGCCTGCTCGATCCAGCCGCCCAGCACATCGCTGACCTGCATCAAGCCGTCCATATAAGCGGGGCTGGCCATCAAGGTGGCGCGTAAGCTGGAGTTTTGGCTGGGCAAAGAAGGCATTTGACCCAGCAACTTGAGCTGCATGGTCCAGCGCGTCACGGCTTTGAGTTTGTGCAGTGGCGCATCGTGTTCGGGCAAGGCTTGAATGAAGTCCTGGGCACGCTGCATGGCACGCTCCATCGCCGCGCAGGCCAAGGCTTCTTTGCTGTTGAAGTGTTTGTACAAGCTGGCCTTGGCAATGCCCACTTCGGCCGCCACTTCATCGACCGTCATGGCCTCAAACCCTTTTTCGGCGAGCAAGCGGTTGACCGATTCGATGATGGCCGATTCCCGCGCCAGCAGCATCTGGACTTTGAAAGACTTTTTGGCTGGCAGGATTGAAAGTGAAGACATTGCAAGGATTTTAGCCTCGGCTTGGAGCCAAGATCCTGTAAAACCACCGTTCAACCCCATCCTTTGACCGTTTGTCGCAAAACGCGTGACGCCATGAGTGCCGGCCACTACATTGGGTTATTCATTCACTTTTGCCCATCACTGCCATGTCAACGCCAGCCACACACCCTTCACGCTTCCAGTCGATTCATATGGCCTTTCATGTTTACGCAACTTGGCTGATCGGCATCAGTTGGAAGAGATTTACAGCATTGTCTTTTTTGTTTCTTATAGGAGCGGGTATGTTGCAATCCCTTCCGCCATTTACCTGGCGCTACTCAGAAAAGATCCAAGCACCGCCCGGTGCAAACTCGGATACGGTGACCAAATTACCCAGACCCCGTATAGAAATTCAAAGTCAGTCTCAAGCACCCGCTACAAATCCTCCGGCCGATCCGGCTTCTGCTGATGTCGCGCCTGAAGTGGTGATCTCTCTGGGTGGCGTCAAAATCACAGTGCCTCGCGGCTCACAGGTAGACGCAGAAAAAATGGCCCAAACGCTCGAGGACAAACTCGATGCATGGGCAGAAGATCAGGAAAAACTGCATGCCAATGCCCATGTCCGTGAACACAAAATCAGTTGGGGGGAATTTTTGCCTGAATTGGCTTTTCTGCTGATCCTGGTCTCCATGGTGATCAAGGTCACATACAAACAACAGGTGCAAGCAGAACATAAAGCGCAAGAAGCCACACAAACCGCCGTGTCCGAACAACTCAAGCGCCAGTTGGCTGAAGCCCGAATTTCGGCCATTCAAGCCCAAGTCGAACCTCACTTTTTGTTCAACACATTGGCCTCAATCGATCACCTGATTGAAACCGACCCGCCCCGCGCCAGCCACATGCAAAAAAGCCTGATTGCAATGCTGCGTGCCACCCTTCCGGCCATGCGGGACCCACAGGGCCACCTGCGAAGTCTGGGGCAGGAACTGGCCGTGATTCAGCCCTACTTGGCGATTCAAAAAGTGCGTATGGAAGAACGTCTGCAATCTCACATCGAAGTGCACGAGGGCTTGAACTCGGCACTGATGCCCAGCATGATGATCCAAAGTTTGGTTGAAAACGCCATTCAACATGGCCTGGAGCCACTGCCTCTTGGTGGTTTGCTGCAACTGGCCGCGCACGTGATTGATGGCCAATTGGTTGTGACCATACAAGACAATGGCATTGGTTTTGGACAAGGTCAAACTCAAGGCACAGGTTTTGGTTTAAACAATATTCGCGAGCGCTTGCATCTGCTGTATGGTGAACAGGCCAGCTTGTCTGTCGGCCCTGTACCGGGCTCAAACACGGGCACATTGGCCACCCTGAGCATGCCCTACCGGACCAGCAATTCTTGAACGACATGAACGAATTTGAGATGCCCAACCTGATTCGCGGCGTGATTGCCGATGATGAAAGATTAATGCGTGACCAATTGCGTGCGCGTTTGGCACAGGTATGGCCGTCGTTGGAAATCGTGGGTGAAGCCCGCAACGGCCTCGAGGCCGTGGCAAGCGTGGAAGCCTTGCGCCCGGATGTGCTTTTTCTGGACATCCGCATGCCCGGTCTCACGGGAGTCGAGGCAGCGCGACAAATTGCCCAGTTGGATGTCGGAGATGACACGTATTTGCCCGAAATGGTATTTGTGACGGCCTACGATCAGTACGCTATCGATGCTTTCGAACAGGGCGTGGTGGATTACATCCTCAAACCGACCCAAGCTGATCGACTGCAAATCACAGTGGACCGACTTAAAGAACGCTTTCGCAATCGCCACGTTATCAAACCTGAACACCATGACACCAAAGCAGTACCGATCCAGCAGTGGCTCCATGCCTTGTCAGCACGGCTTAGCGGCCAATCCTTTCCGTATTTGAAATGGTTGCAAGCCAGTGTGGGACAGACGGTGCACATGGTTGATGTGCAAGAAGTTTTGTTCTGCATCAGTGACGACAAATACACACGTATACAAACTGCGCGCCAGGAGTTTTTAATCCGTAAACCCATCAAAGAACTGGTCGATCAACTCGACCCGCAACTTTTTTGGCAAATTCACCGAAGCACCTTGGTCAACGTGAATGCGATCGCCGGCGTTCAACGCGATGAACGTGGTCGCCAACAGGTGCTGATCAAGTCCAGGGCCGACAAGCTCGCAGTCAGTCGCAGTGCCAGTCAGCTTTTTAAAGGCATGTAAGACCGAGGAAGAAAAGGCTCAGGCCTTGACTACGCCCGCTACGCCTCGCCGCACCGTGAACTTGGCTTGCGCCGCAAACGCAGCATCCATTTTGACCGGATTGGCTGTGCTCTTGAACTCGGATTGCACGCCCTCAGGGGTGACCTGCAAAAGGGTAAAGCCGCGCTCATCCG
>CANBWK010000120.1 GCA_947373105.1 Comamonadaceae bacterium
CGTGTGATCGTGGACCAGATTTTGCAAGCCGTGCATTGTGTGCGCGATGGCCACACCCTGTGTTTGCATTGGGCAGGTCGGCCTTACCAAGTTCAAGACCTGACCCGCGCCGTTGGCGTCAAGCCCGGCGAACAAGGCGGTGATGGCAAAGTGCGTGCGACCATGAACGGCCGCGTGGTCGCCGTGCTGGTGGCCGTGGGCGAGCGGGTGCAAGCGCAGCAAGCGCTGATCACACTGGAAGCCATGAAAATGGAGCACGTCCATGCCGCGCCGGTGGCCGGCACTGTGACCGCTGTGCATGTGGCCATGGGTGATCAGGTGCCCGCCAGCCGCGTGGTGGTTGAAATTCAGTCGGATGAAATACCTGCGAATGCATCACCGACAAAGGCATTACTGGCGCAAAGTGCGCCCACAAAGGAAGCATGATGAGCGAAATCGAAGTGGTCTTGCATGAACGCAAGGGCAACGCCTTTTGGATCACCATCAACCGGCCAGACAAACGCAACGCCATCCACGAAGGTGTGGTGCGCGGCATCCGCGAGGGCTTGAAGCAAGCGCATGCCGATCCGCTGGTGCGCGTCATCGTTTTGACTGGTGCGGGCGACAAAGCCTTTTGCGCTGGCGGCGATTTGCAGCCCGGCAAAAGCTTTGCGTTTGACTTTGCCAAGCCCAATGTGGCCTATGCCGACTTGCTGCGAGAAGCGCAGAACGCGACCTTGCCCATGATCGCGCGCATCAACGGCACCTGCATGGCCGGTGGCATGGGTCTGCTGTGCATGACCGACTTTGCCGTGGCCGCAGACTACGCCTTGTTTGGCCTGCCCGAGGTCAAAGTGGGTGTGTTCCCGATGCAGGTGATGAGCTTGCTGCAGGACCTGGTGCCGCGCCGAATTGTGCGTGAATGGGCGCTGACAGGTGAGCCTTTTTCTGCGCACGAAGCGAAAAGCGCGGGACTGGTCAACCATGTGGTCCCGGCCTCAGAGCTGGACGCCAAAACCCAGTGGCTGATCGACCGCATTGCCGACAAATCGCCCACGGCCATACGGCGCGGCAAATACGCCATGCGGGCGATCGGTGACATGGGCTTTGACCAAGCCATTGCCTACACCGAAAGTCAAATCGCATTGTTGGCCATGACCGAGGATGCGCGTGAAGGCTTGGCGGCCTTCAACGAAAAACGCAAGCCGGTGTGGACGGGACGTTAAGCCAGGCGGTTTTCAGCTTCGCAGTAACACGATGTTGCGGTAACCCAGGCGGATCAAGCCGTTCTCCTGAAAGCGCCTCAGTTGTTGGTTGACTCTTTGCCGCGAAGCCATGGCCGCCTGAGCCAGATCGGATTGGTTGACACGAAGTTGCACGCCGTCCGGCACCTTCACACTGTTGAATCTGGCGAATCGCTCCAGCGTGGCCCAGACTCTTTTCTCCAGCGTGGGCATGCCTTGATCTGCCAGGGTGTCAAACAACTGGTTGATCCGCAGCCCCAAAATGCGCAACAAATCCACCGCCACCGTGGCGTCTTGGCCGATCAGGTCCAGCAACTTAGCACGCTCTATGTGCAAGACTTGGCTGGGAACCGCAGCCACCAAATCGGCAGGATAGGTGCTTTCCGCAAACACCGAGCTCAAGCCAGAAATTTCTCCAGGCAACAGCCAACGCAGTAATTGCTCTTCGCCCTCTAGGGTGGTCACACTTACGCGCAATCGGCCTTCGATCAATAACAAAGCCGTTGAAATAGATTGTCCGCGGCTCAGAACCACTTGGCCTGTTTGCCATGCGCGCACAACGCCGATTCGCATAAGCGCCTGCATCGAGTGATCCGTCAGCGCCGAATTGGCATCGCCAGTTTGAGACAGGGACGCACCCTTCGTGTTTTTGAAATCGAAACCACTGTAAGAAGTTCGTGTTGAATGCATGGGGCGGAGGTTGTCTTTAGGGGACAGCAATGAACAAGGCTTTCATTTTGAGTGCTTTCCCTTAAATTGTCACTTGGGTAACAATTATCCGCTTCTTTGCGTTTTCAAATGAGGTTCAGTTGGCTTGACATGAGTCAAGCGATAGACCTCATCTCTGGAGAACGCATGAAACTTTTTGCCCCCGCCTTTGCCCCTTCCTTGGCCCTCCTGCGAAATGCACTGGGTCTTCTGGCCCTGTCTGGGTGTGCCCTGGTGAATGCGCAGACTGAAACCCTGCGCATCCAGGACTACCCGGGTCTGGGCAACGTCATGGTGCGCGTTGCAGCCGCCAACGGTTATTGCGAAAAACAGGGCCTCAAGTGCGAACTCAAAACCATTCCTGCAGCGCCTTTGGGGATCCAGACGCTGCTGGCCGGTGACATCGATGTTGCATTTGGCCCCGCCGAAGTGGTGATCCAAGCGGCAAATAAAGGCGCGGATCTCAAGATCATTGGCAATGCGGCGCGTGACAGCATTTTCTTTTTGATGGCAGGTGCACACACCGAAACGCCCAATGCAGCCAAGGGCTACCCCGCGGTGATGATGGACCTCAAAGGCAAAAAGATCGGGGTCACCGCGCGGGGCTCCGGTGCTGAATTTCAGTTGATCGATATGCTCAAAGGCGCAGGCCTGTCAGGCAGTGACGTGACCATCGTGCCGGTGGGCGCACCCAACACCGCGTTGCCCGCAATCGCCAAAAAACAAATTGACGCGCTGATGCTGTTTGCCCCGATGGACGGTTTTTGCGTGGCGATGAAAGTCTGCCGCGTGATCGTGGACCCTCGCAAGGGCGAAGGACCCAAGGAGATCTTGCAGCTCAATGGCGCAACCGGACCCATGACCGTGCGTGGTGAATTTGCCCAAAAGAAAGGTGCGGTACTGGACGCATTTGCCAAAGCCATGCGCGAGTCAGAGGCCTTTATTCAAAATCCGGCCAATTTCAATGCAGTCTTGAAAGTCATCAACGACAGCTTCAAAGTCGAAGGCCCTGCAGGCGCTTCAGCCGTTGAAGCATCGCTGCGTAACTCGATTGCCGGCGCGCGTTTTACATTGGATCCCAAAGCTTTGCAAGCGTCTGCCGACTATCTGCAGCGCACAGGACAGATTGACAAAGCTGTGGACACCAGCAAGCTCTTGCAACTGCGGTAATCGATGGATCACCTGAGCGGCGCGCCTGGATTGAATGCCCCATTGGTCCCATTGGTCCCATTGGCCATCGCAGTCGATGGCTTGGATTTGAGTTTTGACGGCAGTACGGCGGTCCTGTCGGATGTGAGCTTGCATATCCGACAAGGCGAGTTTGTATCGCTGGTCGGACCCAGCGGCTGTGGCAAAACCACCTTGCTGAACCTGGCAGCGGGCCTGGTGCCGCACACCGGAAAAGGCAGCATCCATTTGGCTGGAGCCGTCCCTGTTCAGGGCCACCCGCAGGTGGGGTACATGCTGGCCCGTGACAGCCTGATGCCTTGGAAGACCGCGTTGGGCAACGCCATGTTTGGCATGCAAGTGCGTGGCGTGCCTCGTGCCCAGGCCGAAGAGCGCGCCCGCGCCATGTTGCAAGAAGTGGGGTTGGCAGGTTTTGAGAATGCTTTGCCCAAGGCCTTGTCGCACGGCATGCGCCAGCGGGTGGCGTTGGCGCGAACTTTTGCCATGGGCTCTTCGTTGCTGTTGATGGACGAGCCTTTTGGTGCGCTGGATGCGCAAACCAAACTGCAACTCGAAGACCTGTTGTTACGGCTGTGCCAACTGCACCAGCAGTCGGTGCTGTTTGTCACCCACGACTTGTCTGAAGCCGTTGCCGTCTCTGACCGTGTGGTGGTCATGACCTCGAGACCGGGGCGCATCTTGGCCGATATCGCCATTGATTTGCCACGTCCGCGTTCGATCCGTGCGCTACAGAAGGACCCGCACTTTCACGAACTCTATTCGCAACTGTGGTCGCATCTTGAATCGGGCTGGAGCAAACATGAAGGCTGAAAAACTGCGTTGGGGTGGTGCTCACCTGTTGTTCATTGTTGTGATGTTGGCGCTGGGCGAGTGGCTCACCGCAAACCGCTGGTTGGACCCTACATTTGTGGGACAGCCTAGCGGCGTCATCAAGTTCTTGTGGAACAACATCGCCACCGGCAAGCTCTGGGTCGATATGGGTTGGACCATGGCCGGAACCTTGATTTCTTTCACCCTCGGCAGTGTGGCGGCCATGACGGTGGGCTTGTTGTTCGTGGCTTTTCCGAAGGTCGAGAAATTTTTAGATCCTTATTTGAATGCCATGAACGTCATGCCGCGCATTGCGCTGGCACCCTTGTTCATTTTGTGGTTTGGCTTGGGGCTGGGCTCCAAGATCGCAGTGGGCTGTAGCTTGACATTTTTCATTGTGTTGTCCAGCACGGTGGCTGGCATTCGCGGCGTGAGTCAGGACCATGTGACGCTGTGCAAGACCTTGGGTGCGAGCGCAGTGACGACCTTCTTTCAGGTCACTTTGCCGGGGGCTGTGCCGGTGATTTTTTCAGGTCTTCGTCTGGGCTTGATCTATGCCCTTTTGGGCGTCATCGGCGCCGAGATCATTGCTTCAGAAAAAGGCTTAGGCCAGTCGCTGTCCTATTTAGGCTCGACCTTTGAAGTCAATGGTGTCATGGCCTTGCTCCTCGTATTGGCCCTGCTTGGCGTGAGTGTGGTGCGCACCATGACATGGCTTGAAAAACGTTTGTTGCACTGGCAATGAGCGTCGCTGTCTTGAGAAAACCCTGTTCCCATTTTTCGAACTGACTTTTTAAAACACGATGAAAGTGAGCCACCATGGCCAACACAAAACCCTTGAAATTGATCAATATTGCCAAGCGCTACAAGCACATCACGCCCGTGCCGCGCATGCCCAACTTTGCCGCGTGGATCGAAGGTGTGGACTTGACAAAGCCCCTGACCAAGCCGGTTCAAGCGGAGTTGCGACAAGCCCTGTTTGATTTCGAGGTCATCTTCTTCCGGCCTCAAATCATCACACCCGACCAGCACATTGCCCTGGCCAATGTCTTTGGTCCCCTGTCTTCGGGTTCTTATTTTGACCGGCATCCGGATTCACCCGACCTGGAGGTCATCACCTCCGACCCCGAGAGGCCACCTGGCATTGACAATTGGCATACCGACATCAGCTGGAAGCCCCGTCCGCCCTTGGGCACCGCGATTCAAATCACGGTCACCCCCCCAGCAGGCGGGAACACCTGCTGGATCAGCACCAGCAAGGCCTACGAGTGGTTGTCGCCCGGCATGAAGAAGTACTTGGATGGTCTGACGGCCGTGCACACTTGGGAAGTTTCTGGCTTCAGGGAAGCATTGGGCAAACGCGGCGACGAAGCCTTGATCGCCGCCATCAAAGCCTTCAAACCCGTGGTCCATCCTGTCGTGCGCGTGAACCCTGACTCAGGCCGCAAGTGCATTTACGTCAACAGCGATTTCACCCGCAACATCGAAGGCATCGACCGCCATGAAGCGGTGGGCATGCTGCGCTTTTTGCTGGACTGGATGAAAAAGCCCGAGTTCATGGTCCATCACCAATGGGAGGCCCACGGCATTGCCATCTGGGACAACCGGTCCACCCAGCATTACGCTTTGGCCGACTACTGGCCGCACAACCGGGTCAATCAGCGCGTTACCTTCGATGAGAAGGGCGTCAAATCAGACAAGGTCAGCGTGAATCAAAAAGTGCTGGGCGGCGGAAAAATCCGTTGAGTTTCTTTCATCCCTTTATATTTTTACTTTGAATCACGAGATATCACCATGCAAGACCTCTACACGTTTTATATCAACGGCGCCTGGGTTGCCCCGCAGGCAACTTTGCGCAGTCACGATGTGATCAATCCTTCGACCGAGGCCGTTGTGGCGCGCATTGCGCTGGGTTCGGCGGCGGATGTGGACAGCGCAGTCAAGGCCGCACAAGCGGCCTTTGAGACGTTTGGAAAATCGAGCGTCGCCTCCCGGATGGCTTTGTTAGAGCGCGTCATTGAGGAATACATGAAGCGTTTCGCCGACATTGCAGCGGCGATCTCCACCGAAATGGGCGCTCCCGCCGGGTTGGCCAAAACGGCTCAAGCCGGCATTGGTGTGGCGCATTTGCAGACGGCCTTGGCCGTGTTAAAGAACTATGCGTTTGAAGAACAGCGCGGCGCAACCCTGTTGCGAAAAGAGCCGATTGGCGTGTGCGGCTTCATCACGCCCTGGAATTGGCCGACCAACCAGGTCATGTGCAAGGTCGCGCCTGCGCTGGCCACCGGTTGCACCATGGTGCTCAAGCCCTCGGAACTGGCACCTTTGTCGGCGCAAATTTTGGCCGAAGTGTTGGATGCGGCAGGCGTTCCGGCAGGCGTTTTCAACATGGTTAACGGTGACGGGCCTGGCGTCGGTTCGGCGATTGCGGCGCATCCTGGGATCGAGTTGGTGTCTTTCACCGGCTCTACGCGTGCGGGGATTTTGGTAGCACAGGCCGCAGCCCCTACAGTCAAGCGGGTGCATCAAGAGTTGGGCGGCAAGTCACCCAATATCATCTTGCCCGATGCCGATGTGGTTGCTGCGGTGACCCGTGGTGTCCACGCGATCATGAACAACTCGGGTCAATCTTGCAATGCGCCAACCCGCATGCTGGTGCCCAAAGCCCACAAGGCCGCAGCCTTTGCAGCGGCCAAAGCGGCAGCCGAAAAAACGACGGTGGGTGCACCTGACAGTGGCGCGACGATTGGCCCCGTGGTTTCTAAGGCGCAATGGACCAAAATTCAAGTGCTGATCCAAAAGGGCTTGGACGAAGGCGCGACTTTGGTGGCTGGTGGCTTGGGTCGTCCCGAGGGTTTGAATGTGGGGTATTTCGTCAAGCCCACGGTGTTGGCCAATGTGACCAACCAGATGACCGTTGCACGCGAAGAGATTTTTGGTCCGGTGTTGGTGATCATCGATTACGACACGCTGGAAGAGGCGATTGCCATCGCCAACGACACGCCTTATGGGCTGGCCGCCTACATCTCGGGTACCGATGTTGCAACTTTGCACAGCGTGGCCAACCGCCTGCGCGCCGGTCAAGTCAACCTCAACGGTGCTGCTGTGGACTTGATGGCACCGTTTGGGGGCTTTAAACAATCGGGCAATGGACGCGAATGGGGTGACGTGGCTTTTGGTGAGTTCCTGGAGACCAAGGCGGTACTGGGGCATTCGCCTGCTGCTGCCTAGCCATGGGTTGAGGCTGAACATGAGATGCTGCGCTTGGTCCTTGCTTTTTTCTTTTTTCTAGGCGCCCTCTATTTTTGCTGTTTGCATCAACTTGCGCCACACGGGCAGTTCAGATTGGATCATCGCGGCAAAAGCCTCAGGGGATTTCTGTAATGGTGCAGGTGAGTTTTGTTTTTGCTCAAACAAGGCAACAGTCTCTGGCAATACCAGCCAGCGATTCAATAATGCATTGAGCTTAGCGACCAGATCATTAGACATCGACGAGGGTCCAAACAGACCGTACCAAGACACAAAACCTAACGGATAGCCCTGCTCAGCCAAGGTGGCAACATCAGGCAATTGAGGCAAACGCTTGGGCCCAAGGACTGCTATGGCACGGATGCGCCCCGCTTTAATGAGCTGAACCGGTGTGGCCGAATCAATGGTTGAGACCATCAATACGCCCGAGACAACGTCAGGTGAAATGGATGCAACAGTCTTGTAGGGCACATGATTCATCGATATGCCAGTTTGTTCTTTCAGGGTTTCCATCACCAGATGACCACCTGAGCCAATGCCCCATGATCCATAGTTGATACCACCGATTTGCGATTTGGCGTATGCGATCAGATCTTTGAGATTTTTTATGGGTGATGCGGCGTTAACAATTAAAAGATTGCCGTAGTCACTGCCGATCTGCCCAATGGGTTTCAGGTCCGTCATGGTGTCGTGGGAAATCTTAGCGTTCATCGCTTTATTGCCCAAAACAGCAGCCGCAAATGATATGACGAGGTTGTACCCGTCCCCAGGCTGCCGCACCACTTGTTCGTGGGCAATGACGCCATTTGCACCAGGTCTGTTATCTGCAACGACCGGTTGCCCCAACTCTTTGCTGAGCCATTCCGCGAGAGGGCGGCCAAAAATGTCTGCCCCACCGCCTGCACCACTGGGCAAAACAAGTCGAATCGGTTTGTTGGGCCAAGTTGTCTGGGCATGTCCTATTTCTAGGCTGCAACTTAAAAGCAAAGAGCCTGCTGTTTGAAGAATGCGCCTGCGCTCGAAATTCAAAAATAAGGAAGATTTGTTAGACATGTAATTTCTCCTGATGGTTCAATGCTGTTGCTGTTGTTGACGCATGTCGTTATCAACACCGCAGCTAAAAGTGAAAGGACCAAGACCCCAAATTTTCGCAAATGCATCATCTTTTCTTGAACAAGCCGGTGTGTCAGAGTTCATGGGTTGAAGCGACAAGCAGTCGCGCTGCGTGACGAAGTTTTGCCATTAAAAAATGGATACGAATAAGGTGCTTTGCAAACCCTTTGCGGTCGCATGATGTGCGAGAAATTTGGAATCGATCACATGGTTTTCCCTTGGTTTTAAAACGGAAGCTTGACAAGGGTTAAGCAAGAGAATTATTGTGAACCCGAATTCATGTTCTTTATTTTGCTTTTGAAAGAATCACTTGTCTACCCTTCCATTGACTGCCGTTGCTTTGTCTAGGCCCCAGTCTTCAAAAATTGGAAAAAAAATAACTCTGGCGGTGGTCAAGGCCTTTCCGACCAAGCAGCGAAGGTCCGAGCAAACCCGTGAAAAATTACTTCAGGCAGGTCTTGATTTATTGCGATGCGGCAATTACGAGGATATTTCTATTTCGCAGATTTCTGTCAGCGCAGGATGCTCAATTGGCTCTTTTTATCTGCGATTTCGCAACAAGGAAGCTTTTTTTGAATTCCTCATTGAGCGCATCAGCGATATCTTGCGAAAAGGCGTGCGCGAAAACCTCACCAAGGAAAGCGTCAAGGGTCTCACGCTGGCTCAAACGGTGCGACTTTGCGTAGACCATTATGTGCAGAGCAATCGACAGTACGAGAGCGTTATTCGTGCCGCCTTGCAATACAGCATCAATGGCAGCGATGACTGGCAACCCGTGCGAGACAACGGCTTGATGCTCCATGCCCATTACATTGATTTGATCATCGGCAAGTTACGGGGATCAAGCCACGAAGAGGCGCGAAAGCATCTGTTCGTGGGCTTGCAAATCATCAGTGGGCATTTGATCAACAGCATTGCACACCCAGTCAACACGCTGCCTTTAGACGATCCTGACCTCAGCCATTGGCTGTGTGAAGTGGTCATGCACTGCTTAAAGCTCAAGCCGCCCGCACCCGCAACGCTGAATCAGAAAAACCCCCGTTTGCGTTCGGCATCCTCCATGAACAAAAACTCAACCCTCAGGAGTAAATGAAATGAAAGCCGCTGTTTTCCATGGCCCAGGTCAGCCTATGACCATCGAGAGCATCGAGATAGAAAAACCCAAACGTAACGAGGTGCTGGTGCGCACAAGCGTCAGTGGCCTGTGCCACAGCGACTTGCATTTCATAGAAGGCAAATACCCCACGCCTGTGCCCGCCGTTCTAGGCCATGAAGCCGCAGGGGTGGTCGAAGCGGTGGGTGAAGACGTCACCCACGTCAAGCCGGGGGATCATGTGGTCTCCTGCTTGTCGGTGTTCTGTGGCCATTGCGAGTACTGCGTCACAGGTCACCAAACACTGTGCAGCAATACTGCCGTCAAGATGCCGCCCGGCCTGGCCAAACGCCTGCGCTGGAAAGGAGAACATCTCAATCAGTTCCTCAATCTCTCGACTTTTGCTGAGCAAATGCTGGTGCATGAAAACGCAGTGGTCAAAATCCGCGAAGACATGCCTTTGGACTTGGCGGCACTGCTGGGTTGCGGGGTTCTGACAGGTTATGGCTCGGTGGTGCACAGCGC
>CANBWK010000121.1 GCA_947373105.1 Comamonadaceae bacterium
CTGGCAAACACCATGCGAGGCTTATTACCGGCTTGGCGCAATCCTTCGAGCAAGGCGCGGGTACTGTCCAAGTTGGAGCGCAGACCCAACTCAAAGTCTTGCTCGCATTCACCAGAGACGGCCGAAGCCAGATGGAAGACGCCATCAAAACCGCTGGCAAACAAGGCTTGCTGTTCCAGCATCGGTCCGGTATGGCTTTGAACGCGAGGATCGGCCAGTAAATCGGCTGGCGCGGTGAACAGGTCGGCAATCGTGAGGCTGGTGATGGCTTGGCCGCAAAGTTCACCTTTTTGCAAAATGGTACGGGCCAGTCGTGCGCCCAAGAAACCGGCACCGCCGGTAATGAGGATTTTCATGGTGTTCTGTCGTTTCAGTGATTGTCTTTGGGCACGGCAGAGCCGCGTTGGCCTACCAAAAAGTCCAGATCGGCCCCTTGGTCGGCTTGCAGCACGGTGTCAACATACAGCTTCCAGTAGCCGGACTGCATGGGTGGTTCTGGCCGTTGCCATTGTGCCAATCGTTTCGCCAGCTCTTCGTCGCTGATCAGCAATTGAAGTTTGCGCTGGGGCACATTGAGTTCGATCATGTCACCGTTTTGCACCACGGCCAGAGGGCCGCCATCGGCTGCCTCAGGGGTCGTGTGCAAGACCACGGTGCCATAGGCGGTGCCGCTCATGCGTGCATCGCTGATGCGCACCATGTCGGTAATGCCTTTGCGAAGCACTTTGGGCGGTAGCGGCATGTTGCCCACTTCGGCCATGCCGGGGTAGCCTTTGGGGCCACAGTTTTTCAGGACCAAGATGCAATTCTCGTCCACGTCCAGGTTTTCATCGTCAATTCGGGCATGAAAGTCGGTGCTGTTTTCAAACACCACCGCTCGTCCTGTGTGGGTCATCAAAGCGGGTGTGGCAGCGCTCGGTTTGATCACGGCGCCACGCGGTGCCAAATTGCCTCGCAAGATGGCGATGCCTGCTTTTTCTTTGAAAGGCGCATCGAAGGTTTTGATGACGCGCGGATCGTAGTTGACCGCGTCGGCAATGTTCTCGGCCACGGTGTGGCCGCTGACTGTGACGATGTCTTTGTGCAGCAGGTGCTCGATTTCTTTCATCACCACCGGCAAACCACCAGCGTAGCAAAAGTCTTCCATCAGATGCTCGCCCGAGGGTTGCAGATTCAGCAAGCAAGGCAACTCGCTGCCCAAGCGCTCAAAGTCGTCGATGGTGAGCTTTAAACCTAAACGACCAGCAATGGCAATCAAGTGGATCACAGCGTTGGTAGAACCCCCGATCGCGGCTAAGGTGCGAATGGCGTTTTCAAAGGCTTCGCGGGTCAGCACTTGGCTGATGGTCTGGTCGGTATGGACCATCTCTACAATGCGTCGACCGGCGTTGCGGGCCAGCACATTGCGGCGTCCGTCCACCGCCGGGTAGGCTGCGTTTCCGGGCAGGCCAATGCCCAGCGCTTCCACCATGCTGGCCATGGTGCTGGCGGTGCCCATGGTCATGCAATGGCCGTGGCTGCGGTGCATGCAGCTTTCGGCTTCAAAAAAGTCGGCTAACTTCAGGGTGCCTGCACGCACTTGCTCACTCATGCTCCACACGCCGGTGCCAGAGCCAAGTTCTTGACCCCGCCATTTGCCGTTCAGCATAGGCCCGCCCGACACGCCAATGGTGGGAAGGCCCACGCTCGACGCGCCCATCAGCAAGCTGGGGGTGGTCTTGTCGCAACCCATCAGCAGAACCACACCGTCAATAGGATTGCCACGGATGGATTCCTCGACGTCCATGCTGGCCAGGTTGCGGTACAGCATCGCGGTGGGCCGGAGCAAGGTTTCGCCCAGTGACATGACCGGAAACTCAAGAGGGAAGCCGCCGGCCTCGTAAACCCCAATTTTCACCTGCTCGGCCAAGGTGCGAAAGTGCGAGTTGCAAGGGGTGAGTTCACTGAAAGTGTTGCAAATGCCGATCACTGGGCGACCGTCGAACTGATCGTGGGGCAGACCCTTGCCCTTCATCCAGCTGCGGTAGGCAAAACCGTCGCGGTCCTGCCGGCCAAACCATTGTTGGCTGCGTAAATCTTCGGGTTTTTTACGAGGTGCTTGTGTCATGGGGTGTTTGGATTTATGAGGGAAAACTAGGAGTTTTTTTTAAAAATACTATCGTATGATGATAGGAAATTGCACGCCAAATGTAAACCCATTTGACACCCGTGCAAACCCCTAAATTCACATTGATATGCAGCTCAAAGGTTGATCCATGCATCAGACTGAAATTTTTTTGGCTTCTCGTGTGCCTCCTTTTTTAATGGCGAGTTTGGATTCCAATTTCGTGGTGCATCCTCGAGAAAAAATGCCCTCCCCTGAGGTGATGTCACGCATCAGGGCCATTGTGGGTGGTGGCGAAGCCAAAATTGACAAGGCACTGATGGACCAATTGCCGGCGCTGGAAATGATTTCGATTTGTGGCGTCGGCTATGACGGCGTGGATGTGGCTGCAGCCAAGGCGCGCGGGGTTCCGGTGACCCATACCCCTGACGTGTTGAATGACGATGTGGCAGATCTGGCCATCGCTTTGATGCTGTCCATTGGGCGACAAGTGCCTCAGTCCGATCAGTTTGTTCGCGCCAATCGTTGGGTAGATGGCGGCTTTCCGCTGACACGTAAAGTCACCGGTGCCAAATTGGGCATTGTGGGTATCGGGCGTATTGGACAGGCCATAGCCAAGCGCGCAGCTGCTTTTGACATGGATATCAGCTATACCGCGCGCAGTGCCAGAGAAGGCATTCCCTATGCGTATGTGCCCGATGTGGTTCAACTGGCCGCGAAAGTGGATTTTCTGGTGGTGATTACACCCGGCGGCGCGGGAACGCGCAATCTGATCAACGCCCAAGTGCTGAAAGCCTTGGGTCCTGAGGGGTACCTGATCAATGTGGCGCGCGGCTCGGTCGTGGAGGAAGCGGCCTTGATTGAGGCGCTGCAAAATAAAACCATCGCCGGTGCGGCACTGGATGTCTATGTCGACGAGCCACGGGTTCATGAAGCCTTGCGTGCACTGTCTAATGTTGTGCTGACACCGCACATGGCCAGTGGTACAACGGAAACCCGTAAAGCCATGTCTGATTTGTGCTTGGCCAATCTCCAGGCGCATTTGGCTGGCACGGCCCTTTTAACCCCTGTGCCTGAATGTCGGACTTGAATGCCGAGCTTGATTGTCGGGCTTGGACCTAGGGTTTTCCTGATTTTGGCAGGTCTTCAATCATCATATGATAAGAAGTAATGAAGCGACTTTACTTGATTAAGAATGTGCACGGTACAACCGTCGACTTGCTGGGTAATGCCATCATATCGGGCACTTATCCCGTGGGTTCCAGCTTGCCCCCAGAGCCGCTCTTGTGCGAGCAATTGGGTGTCAGTCGCACCGTGGTGCGCGAAGCCGTCAAGTCCTTGGTGGCGAAAGGCTTGATCATCACCGGTCCCAAGTTGGGTACCCGGGTGTTGCCTGAAGATCAATGGAACTGGTTCGATCCCGATGTCATCAGCTGGCAGTCGCAAAACGGCTTGACCCACGAGTTTTTGAAAGACTTGCAGGATCTGCGTCGCGTGGTTGAGCCTGCCGCAGTGCGTATGGCGGCCGAACGTGCAACGCAACAAGATGTCATGGATATTGAGGCGGCCTTTGTCGGCATGAAAAAAGCAGTTGAACACGGAGGTGACTACGTCACCTTCGATTTGCGATTCCATCAAGGATTGTTGCGAGCATCACACAACCGCATGTTGGTTCAAATGAGTAAGGCTTTGGGGGCCTTACTGCGCACCAGTTTCGAAATTTCGACCAGTAAAAAAGACGGGCCCAAATCATCATTGCATTTACACCGCGAGGTTCTGGATGCGGTTGTGGCGCAAGATCCTGAACGTGCAGAAAAAGCCATTTTGAAATTGATTGATGGCGCCCGAGACGATATTCAAATGGTGCTGGGTTCACGTAAGCGTTTACCCAAGATCACCCGGCCTGCTTCTCAGCTCAAGGCAGCCTAGCCACATTTTTTCACCACCACTTCGATTTTTTAACGAGGAGACCCACCATGAAAATGAAGTCCGTACTTTGCGTAGCCTTAACGGCTGCCGGTCTCTTGCTCGGGGCGCAAGCTTCGGCGCAAGAGAAGCTCACCGTCTGGTGGGTCAAAGGTTTTTACCCGGCTGAAGATGCTGCCTTGTTTGCAGCCATCAAAAAATACGAAGCCAAAAACAAAAACGTCAAGATCGAGCTGTCACAGTATCCGATTCAAGACATGATTCCTAAAACTGTGGCGGCGCTGGACTCTGGCAGCCCCCCAGATGTGGCATATGCCGATACCTATGACTTTCAGACCACTGCGTCTTGGGCCTATGACGGTAAGTTAGAAGATATTTCCAGTGTCATCAACCCTATCGTTGGGCGTTTTGCACCCAATACGGTCGAAACCACTTTCTTGTTGAACAACAAAGAAAGCAAGCGTGCTTATTACGCTTTCCCTATCAAGCAGCAGACCATGCACATCCAGTATTGGGCCGACATGCTGGCTGATGCAGGTTTCAAAGAGTCTGACATCCCGACCGGATGGAAAGATTACTGGAGCTTCTGGTGTGACAAGGTCCAACCAGCTTCACGTCAAAAGACAGGCACGCGCACCTTCGGTATTGGGCAACCCATGGGTGTGGATGCAACCGATTCGTTCTTCTCATTCCTGACCTTCATGGACGCCTACAACATCAAGCTGGTCAACGACTCCGGCAAGTTGCTGGTCGATGATCCTGACGTTCGCAAAGGTTTGATCCAAGCTGTTGGCGACTACACCGCGGTGTACTCCAAGGGCTGCACACCCCCGTCCTCCACCAGCTGGAAAGACCCCGACAACAATGTCGCGTTCCACAACCGCACCACGGTCATGACCCACAACGCCACGATCTCGATTGCGGCGAAATGGTTGGACGACATGAACAACGCGGCTTTGACGGATGCGCAACGCGCCATCGCCAAAAAGAACTACACCGAGCTGATCAAGACCGCTGGTTTTCCTAACAAGCCAGATGGTTCAAAGATGAGCTACCGCGCTGCGATCAAGACAGGCGTGATTTTCAAGGAGTCTAAAAACAAGGCGCGAGCCAAAGACTTTGTGGCTTTCATGCTGGCCGAAGAAAACATCACTCCGTATGTTGAAGGTTCTTTGGGTCGCTGGTTCCCTGTGACCAAAGTAGGTCAACAAAGCAAGTTCTGGCAAGGCGATGTGCACCGCAAAGCGGTTTACAACCAGTTCATGGCGGGGACTTCGACTTTCGAGTTCACCAAGAACTTCCGCTTTACTCAGCTCAACAACGAAAACGTTTGGGCCAAAGCGATGAACCGCGTCCTGAACGAAAAAGTGCCAGTTGAAAAAGCTGTAGACGAAATGATTGCCCGTATCAAAACGGTTGCCGCCAATTGAGTCTGTGAGATGCCGCGCCTTTCGGCTCACTGTGTGAGTCGGAGTGGCGCGGCCCCCTTTTCCTGTTTGATTGATTTCCCAACATGTCCAATGCAAGCGTAGCTTTGCCTGCGGTTTCCGCACCTGTGCACAAGAGCTCCAACCAGTGGGAGTTCTGGGGGCGCATGCTGGTGGTGCCTTACCTGCTGATTTTCTTTATTTTTGTGTTGTTCCCAGTGGGCTATGGTTTGTGGCTGGCCAGGCATCCGGAGAGTTACGTCAAGCTGTTTGACGATCCGATATTTTTTCGCACTGCGATCAACACAGTGATATTTTTGGTGGTGGGTATCAACATCAAAATGGCTGTCGCCATGGTGCTGTCGGGTTTCTTTGTGCAAACCCGTTGGTGGATCAAAATCATCTCGCTGATTTTTATTTTGCCATGGGCAGTGCCCTCGATACCCACCATTTTGTCGGTGCGTTTCATGCTCAACCCCGAGTGGGGTGTGATCAACTCTTTGATCTTTCGTTTGTGGGGTGTGGACGGCCCTAATTGGCTGAATGATCCGACGTTGGCTTTATCGTTTTCCATGCTGATGCACATCTGGAAGTCTTTGCCTTTTTGGACCTTGATTTTGGTTGCAGGTCGGATGTCGATTCCTTCCGAGCAATATGAAGCTGCCTCTGTGGACGGTGCCACGAACTGGCAGAAATTCAAATTCATCACCTGGCCGTCGATGCGGACTTTGTATTTGACATCCACCATCTTGTCCATGATCTGGACGCTGGGTGATTTCAATTCGGTTTACTTGTTGACAGGGGGTGGTCCTGCTGACATGACGCATGTTCTTGCGACGCTGGGTATCCGGTATTTGCGGCTGGACCAGGTGGACCTGGCCATGGCCTCTATTGTTGTGGCGCTGCCGATGGTCTTACCTTTGGTGTTTTTCATGATGAAACGTTTGTCAAAATAAGGAGACGATCATGAAACGCATCACACTTAAATCGGTTGTCACCGAAGCCAAATTGCTGCTGATAGGTATCCCTTTGTTGATCTGGACGCTGATCCCGATCTACCACATGGTGTTGTTTTCAATCTCCCCGCGAGACACGGCCACGTCTGGCAAATTGTGGCCCGATCATCCGACATTGCAAAATTTCGATTTTGTTTTTTACCAAAAGCATTTTTATCTGGATTACTTCTGGATCCAGATGGGCAACTCTTTGCTGATTGCTACTTCAGTTGGTGCGCTGACATTGATGATTTCGACCTGTGCAGCCTTTGCCATCAGTCGGCTCAAAGTCCCAGGGGGACGCACCGTCATGAATTTGGCCTTGTTCACCTATTTCATTCCTGCCGCATTTTTGGCTGTGCCGATGTACAAAACCATGGGTGTTTATGGGCTGCTCAATACCCAATGGGCTTTGATATTGGCCATGGTGACGATTGCTTCCCCCTATTGCATTTGGGTGCTCAAGCAAGCTTCCGACAAACTGCCTTATGAGCTGGACGAGGCAGCTCGCATGGACGGTGCTTCGCCCATGCAGCTGTTTCGCTTGGTGTATTTACCATTGATGGTGCCATCCTTGGTCGCTGTCGGCACATATGCCTTGCTGCTGGCATGGAATGAATACCTGTACGCCTTCCTCTTGTTGTCCAACGACAAAGACGTGACGCTGTCAGTGGCCTTGGGTAACTTTTTGTCAGCAGACGATTCACCCTGGGAATTGCTGATGACGACGGGTTTGATTTATGCCCTCCCGCCTGCGGCGATTTACTACACGTTCAAACGCTACATGGTGTCGGGCTTGACCGCCGGAGCTGTGAAAAGCTGATTTCAATTCACGAATGACAGAGACATTATGGCTACCGTATCCTTTCAAAATATCAAGAAGTCGTTTGGCAAAACCGACATCATTCACGGCATCAGTTTCGACATCACGGATGGTGAATTTGTGGTCCTTGTCGGCCCCTCGGGTTGCGGTAAATCAACCCTGCTGCGCATGCTGGCCGGCTTGGAAGAAATCACCGCAGGAGAGATCCTGATTGATGACAAGGTCGTAAACGACTTGGAGTCCAAGGACCGAGACATTGCCATGGTGTTTCAAAGCTATGCGCTTTATCCTCACATGACGGTGCGCGACAACATGGCTTTCAGCCTGCTGTTACGCAAGGCCGCGGTGGAGAAAACCAATGAACGCGTTGCGCATGCCGCCAAAATTTTGAATTTGGAGCATTTGCTGCACCGATTTCCTCGGGAGTTGTCGGGTGGACAACGTCAGCGCGTGGCCATGGGCCGTGCGATCGTACGTGATCCGAAAGTCTTTTTGTTCGATGAACCTTTGTCGAACCTGGATGCCAAATTGCGTGTGGCCATGCGTGCTGAAATTAAAGCACTGCATCAACGACTGAAAACGACCACGGTCTATGTCACGCACGACCAGATTGAGGCCATGACCATGGCCGACCGCATTGTGGTGATGCAAGACGGCATCATCGAGCAAATTGGCACGCCCTTGGATTTGTTTGACCGACCCGGCAATTTGTTTGTCGCCCAATTCATCGGCTCACCCTCTATGAACGTGGTGAAAGGTGTTTTGCATGTGAAAGGAGACCAAGCTTTTGTCAGCGCCGAAGGCGTTCAATGGCCTGCAGGGGTCGCAGCTGGTGGCCGTGATGGACAGGCGGTGCACTTCGGCGTTCGACCCACTGACATTACCTTGACACAATCTGGGCAAGGTATAGCCGCGCAAGTGGTGGTGGTCGAGCCTACGGGCGCAGAAACAGAGTTGTTGGTTAAAGTGGGCGAAATTAACATGGTCATCACATTGCATGGTCGCACACAGGCGCAACCCGGCGAAACCATTTACCTGCACATCGACCCGGCTAAAACACACTTGTTTGATGAGCAAACCCAACAACGCTTGAACTGACTATGCGACAAGCGCCATACCGAGTGGTCGTGATGGGGGTCAGTGGTTGTGGAAAAAGCACCTTGGGCCATGTGTTGGCTGCTCGACTTGGCTTTCCATTTGTAGAAGGTGACGAATTGCACAGCCGTGCCAACGTTGAAAAGATGGCCGCTGGCCAAGCCTTGACAGATGCTGACCGTTCGGAATGGTTGCAGTCTTTAGCCGGTATTTTGGGGCAATCTTTTGTGCAAGATTCCGGCGTGATTGTGGCCTGCTCGGCGCTAAAAAAGATGTACAGAGACAGGTTGCGGCAAGGTGCCCAAGATGTTCTTTTTGTCCACTTGCAAGGTGATTCTTCTGTTCTAACAGAGCGTATCAAGCAAAGACCAAGCCATTACATGCCGGCTTCTTTGTTGCAAAGTCAATTGGCCATTCTGGAGACGCCGCAATCAGATGAATGGGCCTTGACTCTGGATGTGCTTTCAACGCCAGAGAATCAGTGCAACCAAGTCATTCGCTACTTGAACACGCTAAGCCCTACCTCCATGGCCCACGACTGAAATTCAAAACACAATGATTACTGCTGATACTTTTCGATTAGATGGCCGTTTGGCCTTGGTCACCGGCTCGTCTGCGGGGATCGGTTTGGCGCTAGCGCGAGGGCTGGGGCAGGCAGGGGCATCCGTGGTGCTCAATGGCCGCAATGCCATCGCGCTGGCGGCAGCTGCAGCCACCTTGCGCGCCGAGGGCCTGACAGTTCACGAGCGCGCTTTTGATGTGACCGATGCGACCCAAGTCAAAGAACAAGTTGATGAAATTGAAAAGAACATCGGCCCTCTGGAGATCTTGGTCAATAACGCCGGCATCCAACGGCGTGGACCTTTGCATGAGTATGACCACCGTGATTGGCAAGACATCATGCAAACCAATTTGAACAGTGTGTTTTTCGTGGGTCAAACCGTCGCACAACACATGATTGGGCGTGGGCGCGGTCGCATCATCAACATTTGCTCTGTGCAAAGTGAGTTGGGTCGCCCAGGCATTGCGCCTTATATGGCCACCAAAGGGGCTGTGAAGATGCTGACCAAGGGCATGGCCATTGACTGGGGCCCCTTGGGCTTGAATGTGAACGGTATCGGGCCCGGTTATTTCAAAACAGTATTGAACGAGAAACTGGTCAATGACCCCACCTTCAGTGCCTGGTTGACGAACCGAACGCCCAATCGCCGTTGGGGTGATGTTCAAGAACTGGCGGGTGCGGCGGTCTTTTTGGCCAGTGATGCATCCACTTTTGTGAACGGCCATATTTTGTATGTCGATGGCGGCGTGACCGCTCAACTTTAACCACCCTCAGGAAACACCATGCGTGCAATCGTTTGTCATGCGCCAGAAGATCTTCGGATTGACACCCAGGAAGTAGAAAAACCAGGCCCTGGCCAACTGCAGGTGCGCGTGGCCTTTGGCGGCATTTGCGGTTCGGATTTGCATTATTTTCAGCACGGTGGCTTTGGCACGGTGCGCATCAAAGA
>CANBWK010000122.1 GCA_947373105.1 Comamonadaceae bacterium
GGGGCCCAACGGTCTTCAAAGAGGCCGTTGGCTTTGCCAAAGGCGCTGTGGCCGATCTTGATGCGCAGCGCGCCGATGGCGTCGTTGACGATTTTTTCTTTGTCAGCGCCAAAGAAAATCAGGTCACCGTTTTGTGCGCCGGTGCGTTCAAGCACGGCGGCCAAAGCGGTGTCGTGGATGTTCTTGACGATGGGTGACTGCAAACCATCACGGCCTTTGGAGAGGTCATTGACGCGGATGTAGGCCAAGCCCTTGGCGCCGTAGATCTTGACGAACTCGGTATAGGCATCGATCTCGCCACGGCTGATACCGCCACCTTCGACCGAGCCATTGGGCACGCGCAGAGCGACCACGCGGCCGCTCTTCATGTTGGCCGCGCCTGAGAACACTTTGAAGTCCACATCGCCCATGACGTCGGTCAGTTCGGTCAACTGCAGTTTGACGCGCAGGTCGGGCTTGTCAGAGCCGTAGATGTGCATGGCGTCTTGGTAGCTCATGACGGGGAACTCGCCCAAATCAACGCCAATGGTTTTCTGAAACACGTGCTTGATCATGCCCTGGAACATGTCGCGAATTTCTTCTTCGGTGAGGAAGGAGGTTTCGATATCAATCTGCGTGAATTCGGGCTGGCGGTCAGCGCGCAAGTCTTCGTCACGGAAGCACTTGGTGATTTGGTAGTAACGGTCATAGCCGGCCACCATGAGCAGCTGTTTGAACAACTGAGGCGACTGGGGCAGTGCAAAGAACTGGCCGTCGTGCACGCGGCTGGGCACGAGGTAATCGCGCGCGCCTTCAGGGGTGCTCTTGGTGAGCATGGGGGTTTCGATGTCGACGAACCCGTTTTCGTCCAAGAACTTGCGCACTTCCATGGCCACGCGGTAGCGCAGCATGAGGTTGTTTTGCATGTAAGGACGGCGCAGGTCGAGCACGCGGTGTGTGAGGCGCGTGGTCTCAGACAGGTTCTCGTCGTCAATTTGGAACGGGGGTGTGACGGATTCGTTCAACACGATCAGCTCGTGGCACAGCACTTCGATCTTGCCGCTCTTCAAGCCATCGTTGGCGGTGCCATCAGGACGCGCACGGACCAAACCTTTGATCTGCACACAATATTCGTTGCGCACGTCTTCGGCGACTTTGAACATGTCGGCCCGGTCAGGGTCACACACCACTTGCACGTAGCCTTCGCGGTCACGCAGGTCGATAAAAATCACGCCGCCGTGGTCACGGCGACGGTTGACCCAACCGCACAGGCTCACAGCTTGGCCTGTCAAGGCTTCGGTCACCAGACCGCAGTAGTGGGAACGCATGTTAGACATGTTCTAAGCTCTTTCTTTATTTTTAAACTTCAGTCTTCTTGACAGGCAATGCATCGGGACCACCTGGCACGACCACCCCCATCGAGATGATGTATTTCAAGGCGTCATCCACACTCATGTCGAGTTCGACGACGTTGGCGCGAGGCATCATCAAAAAGAACCCGGAGGTCGGGTTGGGTGTAGTTGGCACGTACACGCTGACGAACTCTTCTTTCAAATAGCGCGCCACTTCGCCACCGGGCTGTCCGGTCAAAAACGCAATGGTCCAAGAATTAGCATGCGGGTATTGCACCAGTAAAGCTTTGGAAAAAGCATTACCGCTTCCAGAGAACAAGGTATCTGCCACCTGCTTGACGCTGCTGTAAATGGTGCTGACCACTGGAATACGGGTAATCAACTTACCCCATTGGCGCAACCACCATTGACCGAACATGTTGGCGACAAACATACCGGTAGCCAAAATGACCACAGCCACCAGCATCACGCCCAAACCCGGCACGTTGCGCAAACTCTCCGCCCCGACATGAATACCCGGAATGACGGCGTCCAGAGCACCCAGCACCGTCAGGAAAATGTTGTCGAGCATACCCACCAGCCAGGTCAAAACCCAGACTGTGATCCCCATGGGCAACCACACCAATAAGCCGGTGACGAAGTAATTGCGCAAGCGCAGTTTCATGGTGTTCAATCAGGTTGTGAAAAAGGAATCGTCACAAACTTCAGTGACAGGCGCATGAAGGTGCGCAACTGGCAGCAGCCGATACAGATGCAGATGCCGATGCAGAGGGGGTGCTGTCCGTTGAAGCAGGCGTTGCAGGCGTGGATGGCGCGGCATCACCACCGCCCTCCGTGGACACCGCTGGCGCAGTTGCACCACCCGATCCACCTTTGAAATCGGTCGCGTACCAACCATTGCCTTTGAGTTGGAAACCAGCCGCAGTGAGCTGTTTTTTATAACTCGGCTTGCCACAAACAGGGCAATCGGTCAGGGGCTCGTCGGCCATTTTTTGCAAAACGTCCTTGGCATGGCCACAGGACTCACATTTGTAAGCGTAGATAGGCATGGATGAAGGCGTCAGAGTTGAGGATACAAAACCCTCGATTATAGGCGGCGTGGCATATCAGGCGATGTGGGGGCTCGCATGGTGCGGCGCCTTTTGGTTGCGGATGCCTTGTGGCAGGGTTGAACCCATGACCATGCCCGCCCAGCTGGCCAAGACGCCCGCCAATTGGGCAGGAAACTCGGCGCCCGCTGGGGTGAGCATCAAAGCCAACCAAGTACCCAAGCCCAATGCAATTGAAAAAAGGGCGCCCTGGGTTGTCGCCCGAGGCCAATACAAGCCAAAAACCAAGGGAACGAAAGCCCCCACCAAGGTCACTTGGTAAGCGCCAGAGACCATTTCATAAATGCTGCTGCCCTGCATGGCGATCGCGTAAACCAAAACCAAGCCACTGAACACCAACACCGTCAGCCGCATCGCTTTAAGCTCTTGCTGGTCACTGCTGTGCGGATAAAACTGACGCCAGATATTTTCTGTAAAGGTCACGCTGGGCGCCAGCAATGTGGCTGATGCGCAAGATTTGATGGCAGACAACAAAGCCCCAAAGAACAAGACTTGCATGGCAAAAGGCATGTGTTCCATGACCAAGGTCGGCAGGACTTTTTGGGGGTCGTCTTTCATCAGCGACAGGGCCTTGTCCGGCATGATTATCATGGCGCTGACGACCAAGAACATGGGTACAAACGCAAAGATGATGTAGAAAATACCTCCCAACACAGGCCCGCGGGTGGCCGCATGAATGCTGTTGGCTGACATGACACGCTGAAACACGTCTTGCTGCGGAATGGAGCCGAGCATCATGGTGATGGCAGCAGCAAAAAAGAAAATCATGTCCTTGAAGTTGGGCTCAGGCCAGAACTTGAACAAGTCTTGGCTCACAGCCAGGGCCAGCACTTTGTCGGCGCCACCGGCTTGTTGTCCCGCAAAGACAGCGATGGTGGCCAAACCGACCACCAAAATAATCATCTGCATGAAGTCTGTCACTGCCACAGACCACATTCCGCCAAACAAGGTGTAGGCCAGAATGGACACCACCCCGATGGCCATGCCCATGGGCATGCTGATCTCGCCCCCGGACAACAGATTGAACACCAAGCCGAGCGCTGTGACCTGCGCCGAGACCCACCCTAAATAACTGACCATGATGATGACCGAACAAATGACTTCTACGCTGCGCCCATAGCGTTCGCGGTAATAGTCGCTGATGGTCAGCAACGACATTTTGTAAAGCTTGGCGGCAAAAAATACGCCCACCAAAATCAAACAACTGCCTGCCCCGAAAGGGTCTTCAACCACACCGTTCAAGCCGCTGTTCACAAATTTAGCGGGAATACCCAACACAGTTTCAGAGCCGAACCAGGTGGCGAAGGTGGTGGTGACAATCATGGCCAAGGGCAGGTGACGCCCTGCGATGGCAAAGTCAGCTGAGTTTTTGACGCGTTTTGCAGCCAACAATCCGATGGCGATGGTGATCAGCAAATAGGCAATGACCAGAATCAACAACACGACACGTCTCCTTCAATGGCGGTTCAATACACGCATTCAAAACAAGTCCAGATGCCATAGCAGTTGCAATGCCACCGAGGCCATCACAAAACCAATGCACACATACAAAATAGTTTGCAATGTATGGTTGGTACGGCGTTGCTCGGCGATCAAATTGGCCAGGTTTCTGCGCTCTTCCAGATCGCTGCGCGGTTGTTTCAAAAAGTCGTGCAGTAAGCGGGGTAACTGCGGCAGCAATTTGGCGTATTGCGGGGCCTGGTCGCGCAATTCCATCAGCAATTTTTTGGGGCCGAGCTGATCGATCATCCATTTTTCAAGGAACGGTTTGGCCGTATTCCAAAGGTCCAACTCTGGGTCCAACTGACGGCCCAAACCTTCGATGTTGAGCAGTGTTTTTTGCAGCAACACCAATTGAGGTTGGATCTCGACATGAAAACGGCGCGACGTCTGGAACAAACGCATCAGCACCATGCCCAATGAAATTTCTTTCAGGGGCCGATCAAAATAAGGCTCACAAACGGCTCGGATGGCTGATTCAAGTTCATCCACGCGGGTGTCCGCCGGAACCCAGCCTGACTCAATGTGCAGTTCAGACACCCGTTTGTAGTCACGCCGGAAAAATGCGGTGAAATTTTGCGCCAAATATTCTTTGTCAAATTCGGTGAGTGTGCCGACGATGCCAAAGTCAAGTGAGATATAACGCCCGAATGTGTCAGGTGCCAGACTGACTTGGATATTGCCCGGATGCATATCGGCATGGAAGAACCCATCCCTAAACACCTGCGTGAAGAACAGCGTGACGCCATCTCGGGCCAATTGCGGAATGTCTACGCCCGCATCGCGCAAACGTTCAACCTGGCTGATGGGAACACCGGTCATGCGCTCCATCACGATGACTTCGTTATGGCAAAAATCCCAAATCATTTCAGGAATCAACACCAGATTGAGGCCTTCCATATTCCGGCGCAGTTGTGCGGCGTTGGACGCCTCCCGCACCAAGTCCAGCTCATCGTGCAGGTACTTGTCAAACTCAGCCACCACCTCTTTGGGTTTGAGCCGCTTGCCATCCGCACTCAAACCTTCGACCCAACCGGCCATCATGCGCATAAGGGAAAGGTCTTTTTCGATGACGGGCAACATCTCTGGACGCAAGACCTTCACGGCCACATCCCGCTCCAAGCCCTGCTTGTCTTTTAAAACAGCAAAGTGCACTTGTGCAATCGATGCACTGGCCACGGGCTGACGTTCAAACTTAACGAAAATATCATCTACCTTGCGTTTGAATGCGCGCTCAATGGTGGCGATAGCCACTTCGGAGGGAAAGGGTGGAACGTTATCTTGCAGTTGGGCCAATTCATCGGCGATGTCCGTGGGCAGTAAATCGCGTCGTGTGGAAAGCACCTGACCGAACTTGACAAAGATGGGACCTAAACGCTCCAAGGCTTCGCGGATTCTTTGTCCTCTGGGCGCCGTCAGGTCACGACCGATAGAAATCATGCGGGCCAGCACACGCAGCCAGGGTTTTTGGAAACTTGTTAGAACCAGTTCATCCAGACCATAGCGCAAAACAATGAACAAAATAAACCCACCACGCAGGAGACGGTTCATGAAGTGGCTTTCGATTGCACATCAGCGCCAGTTGCATCTGGCTTGTGCTGTGCTGCAAAACGCTTCAAAGCGTCTATGCTGTTGCGCGCCAGAGTGCCCAAGGTGTGGGCGGGGCCATCGCCAATCCATTTGGCCACATCCTCTTCGGGCTCCCAACGCACATGGTCAATCAGCCAATTGACTTCCGCTGCCAATTGCACATCACCCTCGATCCGTACACCAGGTTTGTCACCCCGCATCAAAGCAATTGCGATGTCCAGGGGCGACTCATCTGTCACGGTCAAGCGCAAATCAAAACCATCACGCTGAACGCGCTCTAACAAACCGGCCGGTGTGGGTGAAAGTTTCATTGCAAATGACTGCCACTGAATCTCGATGCGCTGCCCTTTTTGGCGAGCCAAACGGCGCATGGCTTCCGGTTCTTGCATGAGCACGTGATTCAAAAACAAAACCACGCGATTCAGGGTTTCATCCATCACCCATGTGGGGGGCGAGAAAGATGCGCCAAACTGCTGCAAAGCCTGCGCGGCCAAAGAAAAAGGGGACTGTGTTGCCATAGTCCCCGATTATTCCCGAAAGCAGCGGGTTTATGAATGCTTTAACCCTTCTGTCAGGTGATTACTGAAGGGCTTGCACCCCAGACACCAACCAACCGCTGCCCCCTTGGCGTGGTTTGGTCATGTTCCAGACCTCACGGAAGGGGCTGGGGTTGGCGTTGGCTTCTTCACGGATCATGCCGTTGAACTCCACGCTGGCCATGTAGACGTCGGGTAATTCCTCAATGCCCAGCAACTGCGCCTCCAACATGAGGACCTCGGTTTTGTTGGGTTGCCCTGATGCAGTGGATTCTCGCTCAGCCAGTTGGGCACGAATTTCGTTGAGCATGTTGTCCGTCATCATGGAGCGCAACATGCTGATGTCAGAGCGGTCCCAAGCATCTTGCAAGGTTGCAAAGTTCCGTTTCGCAGCAGCCAAGAAGCCGTCAGAGTCAAAACCTGCAGGAACGCCCCAGTTTTGGCTTCCACCCAAAGCTGAACCGATCATGGAGCCCGTGGCGGCTGGTGCGGCACTGTCAAAGCTTGTGTTGTGTGATTCCCATGGACGAGCCGATGCATCGTTACCTACTTTTTCAGGGTTGTAATTGCGCAAGACCTCAGGGGAAGCTGCGCTTTGACCTGCACCTTGATAAGCCATGCCACCTTTGCCAGCAGATTGGCGTGAGCGCATGAACCAGCCGATCAAGGCGATGCCTGCAAAAGCCAGCAAAGCGAACATCAGAATATTGCCCATGGCGCCTCCCAGGCCCATGCTGTGCGCCAACCATGCCAAGCCCAAGCCAGCAGCAAGTCCGCCAAGCATCGCGCCCCAAGGCCGCTTGGCAGGTGCTGCAGGAGGCACAGCAGGTTTGGCAACGCCGGCAGATGCTGCCTGTTGAGCAGGTGCACCCGGATTACTGGCTTCACGTTGCGTGACGTTGTTGGACTGCTGTCCTGTTGATTTACCGCCACCCATGCGTTTGGCTTCAGCGCTCAGGCCAGTGAAGGATAAGAATAAAACCAAAACAACACTCAAAAATTTATTCACAATGTCTCCAAGAGAATGACGGCCCAAGGCCTCTACACACAGATCAACATTTGATGCCGACATGTAAGGCTACCACCCCTGCGCTCAGGTTGTGAAAATCCACATGGCCAAAACCGCTATTTTTCATAAGGGTTTTCAACTCCTCCTGACCAGGGTGCATGCGAATCGACTCGGCCAGATACCGGTAACTGCTGTCATCGCCCGCCACCCACTTGCCAAGGGGCGGCAAGACGTTGAAGCTGTACCAGTCGTAGATTTTTTCAAGCGGCTTGGCCACTTTTGAAAATTCCAGCACCAGCAGCTTGCCACCGGGCTTGAGCACTCGGCACATTTCCTGAAGTGCAAGCTCTTTGTGCGTCATATTGCGCAAGCCAAAGGCCACGCTGACCACGTCAAAGTGTCCGTCAGCAAAAGGCAACTTCTCGGCATCGCAAACCAGCGTGGGCAAGACGACACCCAGGTTGAGCAAGCGATCACGTCCCGTCGACAGCATGGCTTCGTTGATGTCGGTATGCACCACCCGCCCCGAGCCACCGACTTTTTTGGAAAAAGCCAAAGCCAAGTCGCCCGTGCCACCCGCGATATCAAGCACCTGATCGCCCTCTTTCAAGTTGGCCACTTGCACGGTGTAAGCCTTCCAGACGCGGTGCAAGCCTGCTGACATCAGGTCGTTCATGACATCGTATTTGGAGGCCACCGAGTCGAACACGCCACGTACGTGTTTGGCTTTTTCGGTTGCTTCAACCGTTTTGAATCCGAAATGAGTAGAGCTCATGCCAAAGCTTTCAGCGCAAGCATTTAGTGAGAGTGACCGCAACTGGCACCGGCAGCGGCGGCGGCGATCATCGGTGCGTCACGCTCAGCGCCAGCAGCGGCGAGTCGTTCGTTGTACTGCTTCCAAAGAGCATCTTGTTCAGAACCCAAAAAATACAAATACTCCCACGTGAACAGGCCGGAGTCGTGGCCATCTGAAAAAGCAGGCTTGACCGCATAGTTGCCCACGGGTTCAAGACTTTCAATATCGACCAAACGCTTACCCGTCTGCAACACCTCCTGGCCTGGGCCATGCCCTTGGACTTCGGCTGAGGGTGAATAGACCCTCATGAGTTCAAAGGGAATGCGAAACTGCGCACCATCAGCAAAACCGATTTCAAGCACACGCGTGCTGCCATGCACGGTCAGCGATTCGGGTGTCGGCGTCTTCGAGGTCAAACCAGCCATAGGTACTTTCTGTTAAACGAGCACGCGCTCAATGCCACCGGCATTCGCCGCGCTCACATACTCGGGCATCCAGTTTTCACCCAGGATGTGCTTGGCCATTTCGACCACGATGTAGTCGGCTTCGAGCAGGCCGTTTTTCATGTCATCGCCAAACCGGGAGAGCCCTTGTAAACAGCTGGGGCAGCTGGTCAAAATTTTGACATTGGCTTGAGGCGCCAATGCACCGCTGGCGCGTAAAGCCGCCTCGCCCTTGAGCAACTCTTCTTCCTTGCGAAAGCGCACCTGAGTCGAGATGTCGGGGCGCGTGACGCCCAAGGTGCCTGACTCCCCACAGCAGCGCTTGCTCTCGATGACGTTTTCACCCATCAAGGCCTTGACGGTCTTCATGGGCTCTTGCAACTTCATGGGGCTGTGGCATGGGTCATGGTAAAGGTAAGCGCCTTGCGACTCAAGTTTGATGCCTTTTTCAAGCAGGTACTCGTGAATATCCACGATTCGGCAACCTGGGAAAATTTTGTCAAACTGGTAGCCCTGCAACTGGTCGTAGCAGGTGCCGCAACTGACCACCACGGTTTTGATGTCCAAGTAGTTCAGTGTGTTGGCCACACGGTGAAACAACACGCGGTTGTCGGTGATGATTTTGTCTGCCTTGTCAAACTGACCCGAGCCTCTTTGCGGGTATCCACAGCACAGATATCCGGGCGGCAAAACCGTTTGCACGCCGGCATGCCAGAGCATGGCTTGGGTGGCCAAGCCCACCTGACTGAACAAACGCTCTGAGCCGCAGCCTGGAAAATAAAATACAGCCTCCGTTTCAGCGGTGGTGTTTTGCGGATTGCGAATGATCGGCACGTAATCGTTGTCTTCAATGTCCAGCAAGGCCCGCGCGGTCTTTTTGGGCAGGTTACCGGGCATCTTTTTGTTGATGAAATGGATCACCTGCTCTTTGATCGGTGCAGCCCCCACCGATGCAGGGGGTGCAATGGTTTGCTTGCGGGCCACGCCCTTGAGCAAGCCCGCCACAAAGCGCTGCGCCCGCATGCCCACGCCCACCATGGCGGCACGGGCCAGTTTGATGGTTTCGGGATTGGTCGCATTGAGCATGAACATGGCCGCCGCATTACCGGGTCTGAAGCTCTTTTGACCCATCTTGCGCAACAAGTTACGCATGTTCATGGTCACGTCGCCAAAGTCGATCTTCACCGGGCAAGGCGACAGGCATTTGTGACACACCGTGCAATGGTCGGCCACGTCCTCAAACTCTTGCCAATGCTTGATCGACACGCCGCGGCGGGTTTGCTCTTCGTACAAGAACGCTTCCACCAGCAGCGAGGTGGCCAAAATTTTGTTGCGTGGGCTGTACAGCAAATTGGCGCGCGGCACATGGGTGGCGCACACGGGCTTGCACTTGCCGCAGCGCAGGCAGTCTTTCACGCTGGCCGCAATGTCGCCAATGTCCGACTGCTGCATGATCAGCGACTCATGGCCCAT
>CANBWK010000123.1 GCA_947373105.1 Comamonadaceae bacterium
AACCTATAACTTCAATGCCAAGGGCGAACCTGAGTGGGCCGCCAATGCCATTGCCAACATGCTGTTCAAACAATTCCAGGCGACCCGATTTCCGTCGGAGGTCAACCTGAACGGCACTCGCTTGACGTTGGTGGGCGCTCCGGGTTCACCGGTCAGTCACGTCCCCACCCCCGCCATGGCCGAAAGGGCCTGTGCCAGCGTGAAAGCCCGATTGCCCACCTGGGAAGAATACGAATTACTGGCCATTTTGGGGGACTGGAATGGCGGTGTCAGCTTGAACCACGATGTCTGGACTTTGACCGGTGGGAAAGTGCTCTCACCCACTTTGCGCAATCCATCTCCCGTCAGACAACCTGAAGAAGCGCGGGGCGAAGATTTGCATTTCTATTGTGTGCGATAAGCGCGCGGCTTTACAGCCTTTGACGTGAACGGTTCTGCCGCTCTGAATCCTGCGGAAGTGAAGTCAACCAATTGCCGAATCAACTCCTGTGGATCGCGCGCTTCAATCAAACCCCGCGAAAGACTTTTGACACTGCGAGAGCGCGGTCTTGTCGCCGTTAATACAGCGCCCACTAAGAAATACAGCCGCCAAACCAGCGTCGCTCGCGAGATATCAGGCAGGCAGGCTTCAAGCAGTGATAAAAAACGCTCGTTCACTTTGTCATAAATTTCAACAATCAATTGCTCCACCAATTTGCCTTGTTCCGCATTCAGACTGAGAGAAAGTGCAGCCACCGGACTTTGCTTGGACAAGGATGCGCCTTGAAACATCGGCGCCACCCAAGCATGAACAAGCGTCTCCACCGTTAAATCACCTGATTTTTCCAGCTTGTCAAAATTGGCCATCCGGGCATCGTTCAGCGGTGCAGCGGCATTCTTCAAGACTTCAGTGAAGAGTCCTTCTTTGTCACCAAAATAATAAGAGATCAGTGCAGAGTTTGTATTGGCCAGCGTCGCAATCGAACGGATAGAAACACCACGATAGCCTTTCTCCACAAAGAGTTGGGTAGCGGCCTCGATCAATCGCAACGCAACATCTTGATTGACATCTTTAGGAATCAATTTGGCATTCTCATTGGGTGTTCTTCTCATCGACGTCTTTACGGTTGAATGCCGCGCCTTGAATGGAACAGCCCCATTGGGAGCCGCACCAACAAGTACAACCTGAGGGACTTATGTGGACGCTGCAGCGGCTGGTTTGTCTAGCCGCTGATTGGGTGGAAGCGCAAAGCGCCAGATTTTTTGTTGTATATCGGCCTTGAGCAAATGCCCTTGGATATGCCCATCACCCGATTTGCGCATCGAGACCTTGTTGATGCCATCCCATCGCTGAACCGAAGCAAATCCATTTTTGATCAACTCACGCATCTGGTCGACCGAAGTGTTGGGGCCCACGCTGCCTTTGCGCAATATCTCAGCCACCATCATGACCGCATCATAAGCAAGGCTTGTGTTGCAAACGTTGGCCGGTTGAGGCATGTTCGTCGTTTCTGCGGATCGCTTCAAATACCGCTCAACAAATGAGTTGTATTTGGCGTCGCCAATGCGGGGTTCATTGGTACTGAAGCCGACGCTGTGCACATTTTTCCCAGCAGAACCTACCGCCTGAATAAAGCCACCGGCCCAGACTGAAGCATCGCAAAAAATAAGTTTGTCAAACCCTTGCGTTTCCAATTCTTTGAGCAAACCTAAAGTGGGTGCATTCAAACCATTAGAAAGCAAAGCATCTGGATTGGCGGCCCTGATTTTGATCGCGACAGAAGAAAAATCAGTCGTTCGAGTTTGAAATTCGGTGGTCGCCACCACAGTCATTCCTAATTCTTTGGCAGCACGGCTGAACTGCTCAATCGCCTCCAATCCTGAGGCCTGCTGTTCGTCACCTGCAACCGCCACGCGCGTCACATGTGGATAGAGTTTTTTGAACTCAGCCAACCCCTCAGGAATCATGGTGTCATTTGGCGGATGAATGCGCAGCGCGTAAGGACGGGCTGAGACACCGCTTTTTAATGCTGTCCAGCACAGGGCTGGCATCTTCATCTGATTGGCCAAGGGGGCTACGCTTTCCCACGATGTACCGCTCAAGGGCCCTAATACCGTGACCGTGTTATTGGACTGTAATTTTCTGAACAGCATCACTGACTGTGTCACCTGAAACTGATCATCTTCCACTGTCAACTCAAACGGCCGCCCATTGATACCGCCACTGCTGTTGATATCACTGATCGCCAACTCCAGCGCGGTTCGGTAAAGCGTGGCATAGCTGGCACCAAAACCTGTCACAGGCAAAATCGTCCCCAGCCGGATCGGGGCATTGGCTTGAGCATGACTGAAAAGCGGCAGCGCTGCAGCGGCGCCAAGTAGCGAACGTCTATCGATCATCTTGAGTCTCCTAGTGGTTGAATTTAATGCGTTCCAAGATAGTGATTTACAAAACCAGGATCTTGTAAAAGTTCTTCGCTCAGTCCTTCACGAACAATTTTTCCTTGTCGAAGCACATAAGCGCGGTCAGAAAAACGCAATGCAAGTTTGACGTTTTGTTCGACCAGCAAAATAGACAAGCCCTCGCCTTTTAGGGTGCGCAGTGTTCGATACGCCTCAGCCACCATCAAAGGAGAAAGCCCCAGAGAAGGCTCATCGAGCAAGAGCAGTTCGGGCTTGTTGATCACGGCGCGGGCCAGGGCCAGCATTTGTTGCTCCCCGCCTGAAAGGTTGCCTGCCAGTTGATCTTGGCGTTGCGATAGCCTTGGGAATTTTCCATACACCTCGCCCAGGGCTGACTCAAATGACTGCAAACTGGGCCGGATGTCATATGCAAGCTGAAGGTTGTCTAAAACAGTCAACGACTGCAATGTGCCACGCCCCTCGGGTATGTGCAAAAGTCCACTTTGCGCCAGTTTGTGGGCACTTGCACGCTGTACGTCCTGACCCAAAACTTTCACATCGCCAGCACGGGGTCGAATCAAGGCAGAAAGCACACGCAGCAAAGTTGTTTTGCCAGCGCCATTAGCCCCGACGACAGCCACAACCTCACCCTTGGCGACCTGAAGGCTGATGGAGCGCAAGGCCTCGATCCGGCCATAAGAAAACTCAAGGTCCTTGACTTGCAAGAGCAAGTTGGATTCGCCAGTTTTCAACAGATCGTTCATGCCTCGATTCCCAGATACGCTTCTACGACGCGGGAATCCTTCAACACATCGGCCACCGTCCCATTTGCAATGATGCGGCCATAGTCCAACACCACCATGCGATCGCACAGGCCTCGCAAAAATCCCATGTCGTGTTCAATCACGATCGTCGCTTCAACAATGTCACGTAAAGAATGAATGTGCGCCGCCAGATCTTCGGTTTCTCGGTCGTTCATCCCCGCGGCCGGCTCATCCAATAAAAGTATTTGCGGGTCGCCTGCAAGGGCACGGGCAATCTCAAGCCGCCTGGCCTCACCGTAAGCCAAAGAACCTGCAGCATCATTTGCTTTAGCGGCCAATCCTGCTTTATGCAGCAAAGACATCGCCTTTTCAAGGCTTGCTTTTTCATTGACACAAAAAACCGAGCGAAAGGGATTGGCAGTGTGCTGCTTCATCGCCACCATGACGTTTTCTAATACCGTCATGCGAAGCAATAAACGTATGTTTTGGAATGTTCTTGCCAACCCCATGCGTGCACGCAAATGAGCCGGTTGAAGTGAAATGTCGTTGTCTCCGAGAAAAATATGGCCCGCGCTGGCTTGATAAAAACCGGTGATCACATTAACGAGCACAGACTTGCCTGCGCCATTGGGGCCCACCAGCGCAAGAATTTCACCCTGTTTCAGATCCAGACTCACCGCCTCAAGCGCAACAACACCCCCGAAAGTTTTGGTGACACCTTGAATTGATAAGGCAACAGAATTTGACATGTTAGGACTGAGGCTCACGGTTTTTTGGCATCAATCGCGCGTAAATACTTTTGATCCGAAAGGCCAGCAAACCATCGGGTCTGATCAGCAACATCAAGACGACCATGGCGCCAAAAAGTGTACCCCGCCACTCGCTTGCACCGCGTAACACTTCTGGCAAAAGCGTCATGGTCACAGCGCCCAGTACCGGCCCCCACATGTTGTTGGTGCCGCCCAAAATGACATACAAAACGATGTAAATCGAAACCAGAATATCAAAATTTTCGGGTTGAATAAAAACCATGTGGTGGGCATACAAGCCTCCAGCCATTGCCGCAATGGCCGCACCTGCACTGAACATGATGGTTTTCACATACACCGTATGGATGCCCATTGAGCGCGCAACGCTTTCATCTTCTCGGACAGCATCAAGAATGCGCTGCAGTGGCGATCGACTGATCCACCACAACATGCAGCCCACCAAGATGATCAGCACCGCAATATGCCAAATTTGCGTCCCCATCAAACCGGTCATTCCACGCACCCCGCCAATATAGGGTGTTGACTCCAAAACAGCACGCAAGCAGGATGCAATGCCGATGGTCACCAATATGAGGTACACGCCGCGTGTTCTTAATGCGGGCAGCGCGACCAAAGCTGCAAAAGCTGCTGTTCCCACTGCCGCTATAGGCAAGGCCACCAGCAGGGGCAGTCCAAACTTGACGGTCAATACACCACTGCCATAACCACCCAGCGCCATGAAGGCACCATTGGCGAACGACAGGCTGCCAGACATGAGAATCACGTAGGCACTCCAAGCCAACAGAATATTCAGTCCGGTAAAAATAATGTGGTCGCTTGTCATGGCGTTGTCATGCTCTAACTTCTTTGTGGATGCCGCCGCCACCGAACAGGCCTGCAGGACGTATCAGCAAAACGCCGATCATCAAAATCCACACCACGACATCGCTCAAACGACCAAGTCCAAAATGAAAGGCCATGGACTCGAGAACGCCCACAAGCAATCCCCCCAAGACCGCGCCTCTGAGCTCCCCCATGCCGCCAATCGCCAAAATAGCCAAAGCTTTCAAGCCAAGCGAAAAGCCAACATCAGTGGTTGCATAGCCCGTCCTCAGCAACAACATGATGCCCGCGATGGCCGCCAATACAGAAGCCATGAAAAATGTGTACTGATTCACTCGCTTGACATCGATACCAAGCAATCGAGCCGCATCTGGCGAGTCTGCAGTTGCACGAATATTTCGGCCCAATCGGGTTCGCGTGATCATGTGGTGCAAAACCACCATGAGAACCAAGGTAAAGATCAGCGTTCCGATCTTCAACCAGCTGATTGAGATTCCCCACAAAGACACACTGGCTATCCTCAGTGTCGAGGCTCCGGGCATCGACAGTGGCTCGGTTCCCCAGTACTTTTGAGCGCCGTCAATCAGTACCAGTCCTACAGCGAGGGAACTCAGAGCCGCTGTAATGTGGCCATCTTTACCGGCAAACTTTCTAAAGCTCACCAACTCCACAGCAAGGCCGGCAACGCCTATGACCACGCATACCAGAACAGCAGCGATGGCAAGGGGTATACCCAACGCCACCATGGCAATGGTCAGAAAACCAGACAGCATGAACAACTCCGGATGCGCAAAATTGAGCTTGTTTAAAACACCAAAGACCAAGCTGAATCCCAACGCAATCAGGGCATACATGCTGCCCACAACCAAGCCATTCAGGAGTTGTTCAAAAAACACGCCGGTGAGTCCTTTTTGCTTGCATCATTGAGTTAATCATTGATTAGATAATACAGGCATGCCGTGTCTGCAACCTAAGGGAAATCCCCTGTCTTAACTTGGTTGGCTAGAGTGAATTGTGGGGTTATGATTTATTAATCAATGATTAATTTCATTGATTCAACCGCAAAGGAATCGTTATGAGTCAAATGAAATTTGGAATTTTTGATCAAGTAGATGACTCGGGTCGCCCCCTCAACATTCAATACGAAGAGCGCATGCAGCTCGCTGAGCTTTACGACCGCAGCGGATTTCATTGCTACCATCAAAGTGAGCACCATGCCACCACATTGAGCATGGCGCCTTCGCAAAGTGTATTTCTCGCCGCGATGACGCAGCGGACTCAGAAAATCAAACTGTGTCCGCTCGTGTACTTGTTGCCAGTCAATCACCCGATTCGCTTGGCCGAAGAGATCAGCATGCTTGATAACTTGTCGAACGGACGTTTTGAATTCGGCATCGGACGAGGCGCCAGCCCTTACGAGATTGAAGCGCTCGGCATGCCACCAGACAAAGCCGGCGAGGCTTATGCGGAGGCTTATGAAATTTTGCAAAAATATTTCGCCTCTGAAACGGTGAATCACCTCGGAAAATATTGGCAAGTAGACAACTTCCCCGTTAAGGTCAAGCCACTTCAGACTCCTCATCCACCCATGTGGTACGCCGTGGCTTCAGCTGATTCAGCCGTCTGGCCTGCGCAAAATGGAGTCAACATTATTTGTGGCGGACCGGTTGATAAAGTGCGTTTAATCAGCGACAAATACAAAGCCGAAGCCGCTCTTGCCGGCGCATCTGCAAGGCCCGACGCACTCATGGGCATTTGGCGTTTTGTGGTGGTGGCTGATACGGATGAAAAAGCCCTTGAAATTGCAGAAAAAGCATGGCCCAAGTTTCATGAAAGCTTCTACCAACTCTGGCGCAAGCATGGCACGGAGCCGGCACGCCTTAAGTTAGCCCCCAACTTCAAAGGCATGATGGCCTCGGGACATGGGTTTGCAGGTTCACCCCAAACAGTGGCTGAAGGCTTGATCAAACAAGCCCGCGATGGCCAAGTGAATTACTTTGTGGGCCACTTCATGTTCGGAGACATGCCGCATCAAGATGCCATGAATTCCACCCGTCTTTTTGCATCCAGTGTCATGCCTGAGATGGAAAAAGCAGCCCAAGCCTGGCTCAGCCATTAAGATTTCTGTTTTGATGACGATACATAGAGCACTACTCCCCTCTTGGAGGTTCTATGCGAATTCCATCCGTCAGTTTAAGCCCCGTCATGATGCGATCGATGCCATCGATCGATCAGATCGCGCGGGTTGAAAAACGCGTCACTACAGAAGGCGTGACTCGAAAAGGTGCTTTGACATCGACTACAAAATCACGTTCCAAAAAGCGGAGAACCCCTTGGAACGGACTTGGTCAAGAAGTAGATGTATTGGCCTGAGCGCTTGAGTACACCCCTCAAAGGCCCGTAACGGCAACGTTGCGGGCCTTTTTCATGAAACTGACACACAAATCCTAAACACTTGACATTTTTCTCACCATTAGTAATTTCAAATGTCAAAAATTAACTCTCCTTGGACTTGCGCTGCAGCGCTGGTATTGGCTTTATCCGCTTGCGGTGGTTCTGACAGCACCGACCCCACCTTCAATGTGGCCGTCATTGGCGATTCGCCCTACGGCATTGCTTACGGTGATACGGCACAGTACAACGCCAATCCGGCTTTCATTTCAGCCGTCAATGCGGACACCACTTTATCGCTTGCATTGCATGTCGGCGATATCCACTCTGGCAAAGAATATTGCACAGAGACCTACAACATGGGCGTGTTCAACCAGTGGAAGAGTTTCAAAATGCCTTTGGTTTATGTGCCAGGCGATAACGAATGGGCCGACTGCCACAAAGCCAAACAAGGCGGTGGCGCCTACAACGCCACCACAGCCGCCATCGACTATGTCACCACCAATGGCGGCTCTTATGCCAAGGGCGATCCTTTGGCCAATTTGGGCCTGATTCGCTCAATCTTCTTTCCTGCACCTGGCAAGTCTTTGGGCGCCAGCCCGATGACCGTGCACAGCCAGGCTTTGGAATACAACCCGGCTAACCCCGCAGATGCACAGTTTGTAGAAAACGTGTGGTTCGAAAAGAACGGCGTCTTGTTTGTCACCATCAACGTGCCCGGTGGCTCCAACAACAACAAGGACAACTGGTACGGCACGCCCACCCAGAGCAATGCCCAAGCGAATGAAGTGGCCACACGCACTGCCGCCAATTTGCGTTGGCTCGATACGGCTTTTGCCCAAGCCACAACCAACAAAGCCATCGCCATGGTCATTCAAGTTCAGGCCGACATGTGGGACCAAGACGGTGCGACCAAAGCGCACCTGACCGAATACAAGCAGTTCATTGACAAGATCGCCACCAAAACCACCGCCTTTGCAAAACCAGTGTTGCTGATCAATGGCGACTCGCACAACTACCGCTCAGACAATCCATTGGTTCCTGGGGCCACATGCGTGGTGGAAGCTGCTGTTTCCGGCGTAGTCGGAGCAGCCTTGGTGGCGGCCAAAGAAGCCGTCGCTTGCAGCGATGCCTCGGTGGCCGTTGCGGCCTCCACCTACCATGCTGATGTTTATGGCACCAGCAGCGCCACGACCGACCCTTATGCCAACCAACCCGGCGGCTACAACGTGCCCAACTTTCACCGCATCGTGACGCACACCAACCCAGCCAACCCGATGGAATACCTCAAGTTGACCATCAATCCCAATGCCAACGCAGCCAATGGCAGCAGCGCTTTTGGGCCTTTCAGCTGGGCACGCGTCAAGCCCTGACAGCCTCTTGTAGACGCTGGTTGCCTCAGTCTTTGCCCAGAAACTCTTTGATTTTGCTGGGCCAACTGGGGTCGGCCAAGGCGCCATGCGATGGGACAGTTGAGACAGCTAGCGTGTAGTTTTGACGGTGTGTACAGACGTGGCGAATGTCTGGCCTTACGAGCAAGGGATCATTCAAAGACACCAGATGAAGCAGCCTCAAATGGCTGGGTTCAACGTCATCCCGCAAGGGAATGCAAGACATTGAATGCACGATGGCGGCGTCCACATCCCTCTTGATCAATTGAACCACCATGCCGCCTTCGCTGTGACCTGTCGCGTAAATGGTGGTAAAGCCATTGCTTCTGAGCACGTCGACATGGTTCATCAGTTCCGCCACTCTTGCAGGCAGTCGAGTTTTCAGGTTACTGAAATACTGGAACCCACTGTTCGGGCCGCCCGAGCAACTCGGGCCTGCATCGCCTCTTTTATGAAAATCAAGCATGACAAAATTAAAACCCAAGCCGAGGTAAAAACTCCTTAACAGTTGTTCGTTTCCACCTTTGCCTGAGCAACCATGCGAATGAACAACAACAGGCTTGGTTTTGTCTGCGGATGTCAGAAAGTCTTCAAAACTCAAACCAAAATTGAAAAAGGAGTCTTTGACGAAATAGGCGCTTCGCAAATGGGATGTTTTGATCACCCCATCGCTCATGTCGTAATTTTGTGCCCATGCCAGAGAAGAACACCAAGCGATCAACAGGGTCAAAAGGTATTTGGTCATCGTGTAGTTTGTTGGACTTTATTTGCTAAAGAAAAACTCGCCCACCACTTGGTCGTAAATGGCAGGGACTTGCTCATGCCCAATGGAGCGTGCCAGCTCAACCACTTCGTTGCGCACGTTGCGGACCACGCGGTCCACACTGATGCCGGGCTTGAGCATTTCTTTGACAAACACGCGGGTGAAGACGCCGTTCTTGTTTTTGTCTTGTGGACCCAATCTGTCCAATGCTTGCTGACCCGCACCCGCAGAGAAAATAATCATCTGCCCCGTTGCCGCCGTGGTGGGTGCCAAGCCGCGCGATGTACCGCCAATATTGCGACCACTGCCCACAAAGGGGTTGTCGCGGCAGGCATCGATCATGGCGATAGAGAACCTTGCTTTGCGTTCTGACAAGTCGTCCAAGATGCGCTGCAAAGTCATGCCTTCGTCTTTGATTTGATCTTCGTTTTCGTTGCT
>CANBWK010000124.1 GCA_947373105.1 Comamonadaceae bacterium
AACTACCAGGATTGGTGGTGGGACCCCCAGCAAAGTGGCATGGGCTTCAATGTGGGTCACCAGGGTAATACCGTCGTGGTGGCTTGGTACAACTATGGCGAAGACGGCAAGGCCAGTTACCTCACCATGGCAGGGCCTTTGAATGGCGCCGTGTTGAAAGCCGGTTTGTACAGGGGCTCAGGTCCTGCGCCGGGGCCTGGCTACGCAGCCTCGCAAGTCAGGCAAACCCTTGTCGGTGAGGCCAGCATCACTTTTGAGTCTGACTCGCTGGCCCAATTGATTTACAGTTTTGACGGCAAAGCTGGCGCGATGGCATTGCAGCGATTTACCTATGCCACGACGGACATCACCGGTGCTTGGGATTTTGTGAGCAAGAACACTTACATTGGTTGCGACTACCCGGGGTACAACAAAAACAAAATTGATTACGGGACCCTGCGCATCGTTAAACAGACGTCAGCCAATGCCTATGTGTTGCAGACCGGCAGTTGCGATATCGCCTTCAAAGCCAGCCAGACGGGTGCGCAGGTGACTGGAGTCGGCACCATTCAATGCACGGATGGCACCACAGGCGGTGCAGTCATTTCAAAAATGACGGTCAGTGAGAATGCCATGCGCATGAACTTGGTGTTGACCGACCCCCCACCCCTGCGCTGTATCCAGGAGGTTGTCCTCACCGGCGTGAACTGAGGGTGTGTGCCCGCCAGACCTTTGGCCTCAAAGCGCCGCCTCCACCGCATCCATGAACAGCGCGGCCACATCGCAGCCCATCTGGTCGGTGATCTCCTGAAAGCAGGTCGGGCTGGTGACGTTGATTTCGGTCAGGCTGTCGCCAATAATGTCCAGGCCCACCAGCATCAAGCCACGGGCAAACAAGATCGGTCCCAAGGCTTCGGCAATTTCACGGTCACGCGCCGAGATCGGTTGCGCCACGCCCTTGCCGCCTGCAGCCAAGTTCCCGCGCACTTCCCCGCCCTGAGGAATGCGGGCCAAGCAAAAAGGCACAGGCTTGCCGGCGATCAACAGCACCCTCTTATCGCCTTGGGCAATGCCGGGCAGAAACTTTTGCACCATCACGGTTTGTTGGCCACCCAGGTTGAGGGTTTCGATGATGGCGCCCAGATTCAAGCCATCGGCGCCTACTTTGAAAATGCCCATGCCCCCCATGCCGTCCAAGGGCTTGAGAATGATGTCGCCATGCTCGGCATGAAAAGCCCGAATGTCTTGCTCATTTTTGGTGACCAGCGTGGGCGCGATGTATTGCGGAAACTCCAGAATCGCCAGCTTTTCAGGATGGTTGCGCAGTGCAGATGGGCTGTTGAAAACTTTGGCGCCTTCTCGTTCGGCCTGGCTGAGCAGGTGCGTGGCGTAAAAATACTCACTGTCAAAGGGCGGGTCTTTGCGCATGACTACCGCATCAAAGTCTTTCAAGTCGGCACGGTGTGAGGCGGTCACATGGAACCAATCAGTGGCTTCTCCTGTCAAGTGAATGTCATGCACGTGGGCAGACACACATTCTCCTTGTTGCCAGCGGACATCGGTCATCTCGCAAGCCACCACCTGATGACCTCGCTTTTGCGCCTCTCGCATCATGGAGAAGGTGGTGTCCTTGTGGATTTTGAAGGACGGGAGCGGGTCGGCAACAAAGAGAATATTCATGTCGTCATTGTAGGGCGAGTGAATGAGTATCCTTGGTATTACATGTTGCGACGGTACTGTCCACCCACCTCAAACAACGCGTCTGTGATCTGGCCCAGTGAGCACACGCGCACCGCGTCCATCAGCACTTCAAACACGTTACCGTTGTCGATCACGGCTTGCTGCAGGCGTTTGAGCATCGCGGGCGACTCGCTGGCGTGCAGAGCGTGGAAGTCTTGAAGGCGCTTGAGTTGCGACTGCTTTTCTTCTTCGGTCGAGCGGGCCAGCTCCAGTGTTTCCATCACTTCATCGCCCTTGGGGTTGCGGAATGTGTTGACGCCGATGATGGGCAACTCGCCGGTGTGCTTGAGCATCTCGTAATGCATCGACTCGTCTTGGATCTTGCCGCGCTGGTAGCCGGTTTCCATCGCGCCGAGCACACCGCCGCGCTCGGCGATTTTTTCAAACTCGGCCAGCACGGCTTCTTCCAGCAACTCGGTCAACTCGTCGATGATGAAGGCGCCTTGGCTCGGGTTTTCGTTTTTGGCCAGGCCCCACTCGCGGTTGATGATGAGCTGGATGGCCATCGCGCGCCGCACCGAGTCTTCGGTGGGTGTGGTGATGGCTTCGTCAAACGCGTTGGTGTGCAAACTGTTGCAGTTGTCGTAGATCGCGATCAGCGCTTGCAGCGTGGTACGAATGTCGTTGAACTGGATCTCTTGTGCGTGCAGCGAGCGGCCTGAAGTCTGGATGTGGTACTTGAGTTTTTGGCTGCGATCGTTCGCGCCGTATTTCTCTTTCATCGCCACAGCCCAGATGCGGCGCGCCACGCGGCCCATCACCGTGTATTCCGGGTCCATGCCATTGCTGAAGAAGAAGGAGAGGTTGGGAGCGAAGTCGTCGATGTGCATGCCGCGTGCCAAGTACGCTTCGACAAAGGTGAAACCGTTGGACAGTGTGAAAGCCAGTTGCGAGATCGGATTCGCTCCAGCTTCTGCAATGTGATAACCCGAGATCGACACCGAGTAAAAGTTGCGCACGTTGTGGTGGACAAAATACTGCGCAATGTCGCCCATGACTTTGAGTGAGAACTCGGTTGAAAAGATACAGGTGTTTTGGCCTTGGTCTTCTTTCAAGATGTCGGCCTGCACCGTGCCGCGCACGTTGGCCATGACCCATTCCTTGATCTTGTCGGTTTCGGCCTGTGTGGGATCGCGGCCATTGTCAGTTTTGAACTTGTCAAGGTTCTGGTCAATGGCTGTGTTCATGAACATGGCCAGAATGGAAGGCGCCGGACCGTTGATGGTCATCGAAACACTGGTCGACGGACTGCACAAATCAAACCCGCCGTACAACACTTTCATGTCATCGAGTGTGGCAATGCTCACACCCGAGTTGCCCACCTTGCCGTAAATGTCGGGTCGCACTGCGGGGTCGTTGCCATAGAGCGTGACCGAATCGAAGGCTGTAGACAATCGCTTGGCCGGCATGCCTTCGGACAGCAGTTTGAAGCGCAGGTTGGTCCTGAATGCGTCGCCTTCACCTGCAAACATGCGCGTGGGGTCTTCGCCTTCGCGCTTGAACGCAAAGGTGCCTGCTGTGTACGGAAAACTACCGGGCACGTTGTCCAGCATCAGCCACTTGAGCACTTCGCCGTGGTCTTCGTATTGAGGCAGTGCCACTTTGCGGATGGTGGTCCCGCTGAGGGATTTACTGGTCAATTGGGTGCGGATTTCTGCGTCACGAATTTTCACCACATACTCATCGCCCGCATAGGCTTTTTGCATGTCAGGCCATTGCATCAGCAGTTTGCGTGCTGTGGGATCTTGCGTTTGCTCGCGAGCCACGGCCAGGTCGATGGCGGCCTCGGCTGCTTTGGCGCGGCCAGGTTTGTCCAACTCCAGCATGACGGCGGCGGCACGCAATTGTTGGATTTCGCGGGCCAGGCGGGCCTGGGCCACAGCGCGTTTTTTGTAGCCACGCACGGTGTCGCTGATTTCCGCCAGATAGCGTGTGCGGGCCGAGGGCACCACCGGGTTTTGGTGGGTGCTGTGGCGCACATTGACCACGGGCAGGCGACCTTCGGTGATCTGCATGCCCAGCTCGGCCAGGCGTGTTTTGAGCGCTTGGTACAAGGCGGTCACACCGTCGTCGTTGAAGCGCGCGGCCATGGTGCCAAACACAGGCATCTGTTCCATGGGCACTGTCCACGCTTCTTTGTTGCGCTGCACTTGCTTGGCCACATCGCGCAAGGCATCGGCAGCGCCTTTACGGTCAAATTTATTGATGGCCACAAACTCGGCAAAGTCCAACATGTCTATTTTTTCGAGTTGGCTGGCCGCACCGAACTCGGGCGTCATCACGTACATGGGCACATCCACGTGCGGCACGATGGCGGCGTCGCCCTGGCCGATGCCGGACGTCTCCACTACGATCAAGTCAAAGCCTGCCACCTTGCTGGCGGCAATCACATCGGGCAAGGCAGCCGAAATTTCAGAACCAAAGTCACGCGTGGCCAGACTGCGCATAAAAATACGCTGCCCATTTTGCCAAGGATTGATGGCGTTCATGCGGATGCGGTCGCCCAGTAAAGCGCCGCCGCTCTTGCGGCGCGAAGGGTCGATGGAAATCACGGCCACGCGCAGCGCATCGTTCTGGTCCAGGCGCAGGCGGCGGATCAATTCATCGGTCAGTGAAGACTTTCCCGCACCGCCTGTGCCCGTGATGCCCAGCACGGGCACCTGTTTGGATGATGCTTGTGCACGCACGGCCGCGACCACGCTGGCATCGGCTTTGCCGTTTTCCAGTGCAGTGATCAACTGGGCCAGTGCGCGCCAGTTCATCTCGCCATGGCCCTGAATGGCGCTCACATCTTTGGGGGCTAGCGCGCTCACGTCCTTGTCGCAGCGCATGACCATCTCGCCAATCATCCCGGCCAGGCCCATTTTTTGGCCATCTTCAGGGCTGAAAATGCGCACGCCATGCGCGGCCAGCGTGCGGATTTCAGACGGTACGATCACGCCGCCGCCGCCGCCGAACACCTGAATATGCTCGCCGCCCCGCGCTTTAAGCAGATCCACCATGTAAGAGAAATATTCGTTGTGCCCGCCCTGATAAGAGCTGATTGCGATGCCTTGCGCATCCTCTTGAAGTGCGGCTGTCACCACTTCGTCGACCGATCGGTTGTGGCCCAGGTGGATCACTTCGGCGCCCATGCTTTGCAAGATGCGGCGCATGATGTTGATGGCGGCGTCGTGGCCGTCAAACAGACTGGCTGCCGTCACAAAACGCACCTTGTTCGTGGGGCGGTAGTCGGCCAGGGCTTTGTATTCAGCGGACAAATCGGTCATGGCGTGTCTCTTAGTGAGTGAGGGAGGTGTTGATTGACGTTAACGTAAACGTCAATCATACCGTGCCACCGTATTTTGTCGAGAAATGAATTCCATGAAAAAGCCGTGCATTCCCTGAATGCACGGCTTGGGCAGTTATTACTCAATAAATTGGAAACTCATTTGCCGTATAAATACTCCGGCAACCACAAGGTCAGGCCAGGCCAGATGTACATCAGCACCAAACACAAAATGACAATGAACATGTAGGGCATCATGCCTGCAAATATCTGGTTGATCGTGACATGGGGGGGGGAGACGCCCTTGAGGTAAAAGGCAGACATGGCGACAGGAGGCGACAAGAAAGCCGCTTGAAGATTGACGAAAACCATCACACCCCAAAGCATTGGATCAATTTGAAAATGCGCCAGCAAGGGCAGGAAAATAGGCACAAAAATCACAATGATTTCAGTCCACTCCAGCGGCCATCCCAGTACAAAGATGATGGCTTGCGAAAGCAGTAGGAATTGGATAGGCGAGAGGTTCATGGCCATGACCCATTCTTCAACCAACCGCTGACCGCCCAAAATGGCGAATACTGCCGAGAAAAGTGCCGAGCCCACAAACAGCCAGCAGACCATGGAAGTGGTCTTAGCCGTTAAGAAAACCGCTTGTTTAATTTTCTCAAAATCCAGTGTCCCGGCAGACCAGGCCATCAAGAAAGCGCCTGCTGCACCCACCGCAGCTGATTCGGTGGCCGTGGTGATACCCAAAAGGATTACCCCCAAAACAATAACCGTCAAGATGCCTAATGGCATGACCGATCTGACCAGCATGTTCAGGATCTCGTATTGTTCTGCATCGAAATGCCAATAGTAGTAAACAAGTAAAGCAAAACCCAGTATGCAGGCCACGACAAACCCGATGTAGAAGCCTTCAGGAACAGCGGCCGTTTTCGGCGCATCAGAAGTATCCCCATCTCCCATCGCAACAAGTGGCGCATTTTCATCTACGGATTTTGAGTCCTTATCTTCTGAACCTGGTGGCGTTTGCAATCCACCCGATGCACCGGGCGGTTCTTGTAAGCCGCCTGCCGTTCCAGGCGGTTCTTGCACGCTGGCACCAGGTGGCTCTTGCACGCCGGAACGCTCAGCAGGGGACGTGACTACTGGGGTTTCAGTCGAAGCCATTTGACTGGCGACTGGTATTTGCGCTGCAGCATCGTTTTCAGCTTGTGAGTGAATGACCACATACCACCAGGTCGCACCTAAGGTCACCGCCATCATCACCAAGGGGACAAGGCTCATGCACAAACTGCGCATCAATAACCCCCAGCTGACACGCAATTCATTGGAGCTGGCTTGTAAGGCTTTGGCTGGGGACAGGACAGCTTTTATCAGTGCAATCAAATGGCGTTGCGAGTAATGATCCGCTAAATACTGACCCCAAGCTGGAATTGGCGCACGGGTTTGTGATTCTGGTAATTTAGGCGCAATCTTCGGATCGATGAGTACCCAGCCAATGACATAAATCAAGTAAAGGGTCGCGAGAAAGAAGCCCGGGAACATGGCAGCGGCATAGAGTTTGACCACCGATTGACCGGCTACAGCCGCATAGACAATGATCATCACGGAAGGTGGAATCAGAATGCCCAATGTGCCACCCGCGGTGATCACGCCTGCTGCAAGGCGGGTGTCGTAACCTGCATTCAGCATGGGTCGCATGGCGATCACGCCCATCAACACCACGACAGCGCCAACCAAGCCGCTGGCAATGCCCCAGAAGGTGCAAATCACCAAGGTGGCCACCGCCAAGGAGCCCGGTAGCTTTCTAAAGGCCAGTTGCACACTGTGGAACATTTTGTCAACCAATGCGCCGCGCTCCATCACATAGCCCATCAATACGAAGAGCGGTATAGATAAAAGAGTGTCATTGGTCATCGCTCCGAAAGTGCGCTGCACCATCAGGTTGAAAACCTTGTTGTCGAGCCAAGGCGCAGCAGGGTCGTAAAAGGCGCCAAATCCAAACACCATGCCCAGACCCATCAAAGTGAATGCTGTGGGAAAGCCCAGCATGATCACCACCACAATGAGTGAAAGCATCAAGAGACCGAGTGCGGGATCGCTCATGACTGGCCTCCTTTGGCACGTTGATGTGCAGATTCTTCAATATTTTTGGCGTTTGCAATCGCTTCAAGGGCCGCACTCTGGTCAACCAAGGTGCTGCCAGACAATTGCTGCTCCACCACATCTATCTCCTCGGCATCTTTTAGCCGCGGCGTCCATTCACCAGTGCGAATGCAAACAATACATCGGAAAATTTCAGCCAGTCCCTGCATTAAAACGAAAAAACCTGCCAGTGGGATGACCGACTTGAAAGGGTACAAAGGCAATGGGTCTGCGTTGAATGTTTGTTCGTTAATGGCCCATGAGTCTGCAGCGTAATTCCAGCCGGCCCAGGTTAAAGCGATCACGCCAGGAATGAAGAAAACAATGAACAGCACCAAGTCCAACCAAGCTTGGGTAGTGGGTTTGGCACTGCCGTAGAAAAAATCGCCGCGGACATGGCCGTCTTGACACAGGGTGTAAGCCCCCCCCATCATGAACAAAGTCCCATACATCATGTTACTGGCATCGAAAATCCAGGCTGTGGGGGCATTCAATGCATAGCGTTTAAAAACTTCGATCACTACCAACAACATGAGCCCCACAATCAACCAAGCGAAAGCTTTACCTACCCATGTGCTGATACTGTCTGCGGTGTGCAGCAAGGTTTGCGTATTCATAAGAAACCATCAAGAGTAAAAAGACCCATCCTGGCTTAGCCAGGATGGGTTTTTGTGGAGGAATTTAACCTCAGGCTTTTTTGCTGAAATAACGGTTGTAGGCCATTTTAAAGTCGACCATGTAGTCGTTTTGCCATTGGCCTGCACGTTTTGCGAACTCCATTTGAGAATCCATAACTTTCTTGAAGAAGGGGTTTTCAAGTGACTTCTTGGCCACCACTTTGTCCCATGCGTCAAGTTGCGCCTTGAGAATGGCATCAGGTGTTTTGTAGAATTTGATGCCTTGTTTTTTCATTTCCAAATAGTCTTTGGAGTTACGGTCAATCGCCTTCCAGCTCATTTCCGCGGATGACGCTTGCACGGCATACTCAATGATGGATTTCAGCTCAGCAGGCAAAGCATTTAATTTGGCTTTGTTGAACAAAATCTCAAATTGCTCACCGCTTTGGTGAAAACTTTGCAACATGCAGTTTTTGACCACATCGGGGAAGCCCAATATACGGTCTGAAGAGGCGTTGTTGAATTCGGCGGCGTCAATCAGGCCGCGGTCCAGCGCTGGGACAATTTCGCCACCGGGCAGGGGGTTAACCGAAGCGCCCAACTCTGTGAAGATATCCACAGCCAAGCCTACAGTCCGGTACTTCAGACCTTTCAGATCGGCGACTTTGGCAATCGGCTTTTTGAACCAACCCAAAGGTTGTGTAGGCATAGGGCCATACACATAAGACGCCACTTCAATGTTCAAAGATTTGTAAATTTCTTCAAGCAATTGCTTGCCGCCGCCATAGTTATGCCAAGACAGAACCATGTTGGGGTCCATGCCAAATGCGGGACCGGAGCCCCACAGAGCCAGCGCAGAACTTTTGCCGTAGTGGTATGCCAGCACGCCATGGCCACCATCCAGGGTGCCTTTGTTAACCGCATCAAGCAACTGAAACGCAGGAACCACTGCACCGGAAGGCAGTACTTCGATTTTCAAGCGGCCGCTGGCCATGTCGTTGACTTTTTTCGCAAAGTCATTGGCGTATTCATGGAAAATGTCTTTGGCTGGCCAGGTGCTCTGAAAACGCAAAGACACTGTGTCTGCACGTGAAATCATCGGGGCAGAGAGCGCTCCAGCTGCTATGGCAGCACCTTTGAGCATGTTTCTACGGCCAGATGTGGGTTTTTTGACTTCCATGTTGATCTCCAAGTATTGATAAATTAAAGCGAAGCACGGCACATTGTGACCATATCCACTGGCCTGAAAAGAGGGTTATTACTAGGGTGATAGGGCAGGTGACGCCTTAAGACGTGAGAGCTTGTCGAAAAACAAACAGGGACCATATAGACATGCTGGCAGCCACCGATATGATGAAGGGATCTATTGAAATTTTCTCACTGACATCATGAATTCTCCTGCCTCGCCTTCAGATGCCCATGTTCACCCCGCTGCGGGCTATGCGGGCGACATCAGTCCTCAGCATGCCTGGGCTTGGGTGGAGGCTGGCGAAGCCGTTTTGGTGGATGTACGTACCGATGCCGAGCGTGAGTGGGTAGGCCAAGTCCCCGGTGCGCAGCCCTTGGCTTGGAAGCAATGGCCGGGGATGGCCATCAACCCCGAATTCGATGCGGGCATTCAAGCCTTGGGTGCCGGTGGCCGCAAACTGGTTTTGCTGTGCCGCAGCGGCGTGCGGTCCATTGCCGCCGCTCAGCGGGCCACAGAGTTAGGCCTGAACGCCTACAACATTCTGGAGGGGTTCGAGGGTAATCCGGATGCGCAAGCCCACCGCGGTCACACAGGCGGCTGGAAATTCCGGGGCTTGCCTTGGCGGCAAAACTGAAAGTGCGGCGTCACACGCCCGGC
>CANBWK010000125.1 GCA_947373105.1 Comamonadaceae bacterium
CGGAATCTGCGCAGGGCAGACAACTGGGCGGCCAAAACGGCCAGTTCTGACTGGGCGCGGGCCAAGTCGAAATCACTTTTGGCGTTGCGCAAAGTTTCTTCGGCCAAGGCCTTGGCTGCGTTGGCTTTTTCTTCGTCCAAGTCTTTGCCGCGAATGGCGGTGTCGGACAAGACGGTCACGCGGTCGGGTTGCACTTCGAGAATGCCACCGGCCACGAATATAAATTCTTCGCCGCCGTCAGCCATTTCGATGCGAACCGAACCGGGCTTGATGCGTGTGATCAGCGGGGTGTGACGGGGGAAAATACCCAACTCACCCGACTCGCCTGGCAAGGCCACAAATCGGGCTTCACCCGAAAAAATGGACTCTTCGGCGCTGACCACATTGACGTGGATGGTGTTCATATCAACTCCTGGAAAATGGTGAATGTGAAGTCATAGGGCCAGGCGTTTTAAGGCTCAGCCCGATGCGCTTTACGCCATTTTTTTGGCCTTTTCAAAGGCTTCGTCGATGGTGCCAACCATGTAGAAGGCTTGCTCTGGCAGGTGATCGCACTCGCCAGCCACAATCATCTTGAAGCCGCGAATGGTCTCTGCCAAAGTGACGTATTTGCCAGGGGAGCCGGTAAACACTTCGGCCACGTGAAATGGCTGCGACAAGAAACGCTGAATCTTACGGGCACGGGCCACGGCCAGTTTGTCTTCAGGGGCCAAGTCGTCCATGCCCATGATGGCGATGATGTCGCGCAGTTCGCGGTAACGCTGCAATGTGCCTTGCACAGCGCGAGCGGTTTCGTAGTGTTCTTGTCCAACCACCAAGGGGTCCAGCTGACGGCTGGTGGAGTCCAGTGGATCGACAGCGGGATAGATACCCAATGACGCGATGTCACGGGACAACACCACAGTGGAGTCCAAGTGAGCGAATGTGGTCGCTGGAGACGGGTCGGTCAAGTCATCGGCTGGCACGTAAACAGCTTGGATGGAAGTGATCGAGCCGACTTTGGTCGAGGTGATACGTTCTTGCAAACGGCCCATTTCTTCGGCCAATGTGGGCTGGTAACCCACAGCAGAAGGCATACGACCCAACAAGGCGGACACTTCGGTTCCGGCCAAGGTGTAGCGGTAGATGTTGTCCACGAAGAACAACACGTCTTTGCCTTCGTCACGGAAGGATTCAGCGATGGTCAAACCGGTCAAGGCGACGCGCAAACGGTTGCCTGGGGGCTCGTTCATCTGACCGTAAACCATGGCGACTTTGGATTCTTCCAAGTGCTCGAGGTTCACGACGCCGGAGTCGGCCATCTCGTGATAGAAGTCGTTACCTTCACGGGTACGCTCACCGACACCCGCAAACACGGACAAACCGCTGTGCGCTTTGGCGATGTTGTTGATGAGTTCCATCATGTTCACCGTCTTGCCCACACCGGCACCACCGAACAAGCCGACCTTACCGCCTTTGGCGAAGGGGCAGACCAAGTCAATCACTTTGATGCCGGTTTCCAGCAGCTCTTGGGAGGGGCTCAGTTCGTCGTAAGCGGGGGCTTTACGGTGAATGGCGGCGGTCAGCTCTTGGCTGACAGGGCCACGTTCGTCGATGGGCGCACCCAACACGTCCATGATGCGGCCGAGTGTGGCTTTGCCCACGGGCACGGTGATGGGCTTGCCCGTGTTGGACACGATCAGGCCACGACGCAGACCGTCAGACGAGCCCAGCGCAATGGTACGCACCACGCCGTCGCCGAGTTGCTGCTGCACTTCGAGGGTCAGCGCGGAGCCGTCCATTTTGAGCGCATCGTAAATTTTGGGCATCTGGTTGCGTGGAAACTCCACGTCGACCACGGCACCAATACACTGGACAATTTTTCCTTGGGCTTGCATTTTTCGCTCCAAATAATTTGAATTTGCTGAACTGTGTTTCAACCGCTGATCGCGGCTGCGCCGGAGACGATTTCAGACAGTTCTTTGGTAATCGCTGCTTGACGGGTTTTGTTGTAAACAAGCTTGAGCTCGCCAATCACATTGCCTGCGTTGTCAGTTGCGGCCTTCATGGCCACCATACGGGCTGCATGCTCGGAGGCCATGTTTTCGGCAACCGCTTGGTACACCAACGCTTCAGCGTAGCGCACCAATAAGTCGTCGATCACCGACTGTGCATCGGGTTCGTAGATATAGTCCCAGCCATGGGCTGAGCCACTGGCTTTGGTTTCAGCGGCCATCTTGTCGGCAGACAAGGGCAGCAGTTGGTCCAAGGTGGCCTCTTGCGCCATGGTGCTGATGAACTTGTTGTAGCACAGGTACACGGCGCTCAACTCACCATTCGAATACGCATCGAGCAAGACCTTGACGGGGCCGATGAGTTTTTCGAGGTGGGGTTTGTCGCCCAGGTGCGTCGCATGGGCCACGACTTTGGCATTGGCACGGTTCAAGAAACCGAGGCCTTTGCCGCCGATGGCGACCGCTTGCGCGGTTTGGCCTGCCGCTTGAATGTCACGCAACTTGGCGGTGACTGCGCGCAGCAAGTTGGTGTTCAAGCCACCGCACAAACCTTTGTCTGTTGTGACCACAATAAAGCCCACAGCCTTGCCGTCGACATGTTGCATATAGGGATGCACATACTCCGGATTGGCTTGACCAAGGTTGCTTGCGATACTGCGAATTTTTTCGCTGTAAGGACGAGCCGCGCGCATACGCTCCTGCGCTTTGCGCATTTTGGAGACGGAAATCATCTCCATGGCCTTGGTGATCTTCTTGGTGTTTTCCACCGATTTGATCTTGGTGCGTAGTTCCTTGCCCGATGCCATCAGAGGCTCCTTTTGGTCAGGTAGAAATTAAGCAAAGCTTTTCTTGAAAGCGGTCACAGCGGTGGTCAATTCAGCTTCTGCTTCTTTGTCCAGGGCTTGTGAGCTTTCGAGTTTGGCCAGCAAAGCAGCGCACTTGTCTTTGAGGTAAGCGTGCAGACCGTGCTCGAATGGCAAAACTTGTTTGACTTCGATGTCGTCCATGAAGCCCTTGTTCACTGCGAACAGTGTGGCGCCCATCAAGCTGATGGGCAGGGGGCTGTATTGGGCTTGCTTGAGCAATTCGGTCACGCGGGCACCGCGGTCGAGTTGCTTGCGGGTCGATTCGTCCAAGTCAGATGCAAACTGGGCAAAGGCGGCCAATTCACGGTACTGGGCCAAGTCGGTACGGATACCACCGGATTGGCCTTTGATGATCTTGGTTTGCGCAGCGCTACCGACGCGAGACACCGAGATACCGGCGTTGATCGCAGGACGGATACCGGCGTTGAACAACGAGGTTTCCAAGAAGATCTGACCGTCGGTGATCGAGATCACATTGGTAGGCACGAAGGCGGACACGTCACCGGCTTGGGTTTCGATGATCGGCAATGCCGTCAAGGAACCTGTTTTGCCTTTGACAGCGCCTTTGGTGAAGTGCTCAACATAGTCGGCGTTCACGCGGGCTGCACGCTCGAGCAGACGGCTGTGGAGATAGAACACGTCGCCAGGGTAGGCTTCGCGGCCTGGTGGGCGGCGCAAGAGCAAAGACACTTGGCGGTAAGCCACAGCTTGCTTGGACAAATCGTCATACACGATCAAGGCGTCTTCGCCGCGGTCGCGGAAGTATTCGCCCATGGTGCAGCCAGAATAGGCCGACACGTATTGCATGGCGGCAGACTCAGAGGCAGAAGCGGCCACCACGATGGTGTAGGCCATGGCGCCGGCTTGCTCCAAAGCGCGAACCACGTTTTTGATCGACGAGGCTTTTTGGCCAATCGCGACGTAAACGCAGGTCATGTTCTGACCTTTTTGGTTGATGATGGCGTCGATCGCCACAGCGGTCTTACCGGTCTGACGGTCGCCAATGATCAATTCGCGCTGACCACGGCCAATCGGCACCATGGAGTCGATGGACTTCAGGCCGGTTTGCATGGGCTGGTCGACCGACTTACGTGCGATCACGCCGGGGGCGACTTTTTCGATCACGTCGGTCATTTTGGCGTTGATCGGGCCTTTGCCGTCGATCGGTTGACCCAAGGCGTTGACCACGCGGCCAATCAGCTCAGGGCCCACGGGCACTTCCAGAATACGGCCTGTGCACTTGACAGTGTCGCCTTCCGAGATGTGCTCGTATTCACCCAAGATCACGGCGCCAACCGAGTCACGCTCGAGGTTCAACGCCAGACCGAATGTGGGCACGCCTTCAGCGGTTGCTGGGAATTCCAACATCTCGCCTTGCATCACGTCCGACAGGCCGTGCACGCGCACGATACCGTCAGTCACAGACACCACGGTGCCTTGATTGCGGATGTCTGCATCGGCAGACAAGCCTTGAATTCGGCTCTTGATCAGCTCAGAAATTTCTGCGGGATTGAGTTGCATGACTCTTTCCTTCTTTCTTTAAATAGGTCCGGTCCCTTGCCGCCTTAAGCGGTAAGAGCCGCTTTCATTTGTTCCAGACGGGCCTTGACGGAAGTGTCGAGCACCTCATCACCCACGACCACACGAATGCCACCAATGAGTGACGCATCGATCTCAACACGCAGGTTGAGTTTGCGGGCAAAGCGTTTTTCAAGCGTTGTGGACAGATCGGCCAATGCAGTTGCATCGATCGCAAAGGCGCTGAAGACGGTGGCGTCCGCAGTGCCGCTCTGTGCATTTTTCAGGGCACGGAATTGCTTGGCAATTTCGGGCACTGCAACAAGTCGGCGATTCTCAATCGCCAGTCGCAAGAAGTTTTTTCCGGCCTCTGGCAAAGCGGTTTTCACCACACCAGAGATCAGCTCAAACAACTGCGCATCGGACACCTTGGGACTGTCGGAAAACTCGAGCAATTGCGCATTCTGCGCAATTGCGGCGAGCTCTTCCAGCCAGGATGCTGTGCCTGCGAGGTCTGCGGCCTGGGCTTTGTAAAGCGCTTCGGCGTAAGGACGGGCGATGGTTGCAAGTTCGGCCATGGTCTTCTCTGGCGATGTGATTACAGCTCGGTCTTCAGACGGCTCAAGAGGTCTGCGTGAACGCCGGCATTGACTTCCTTGCGGAGAATCTGTTCGGCGCCTTTGACAGCCAAGACCGCGACTTGCTCACGCAATTGCTCACGGGCTTTGACCACTTGCTGTTCGGCTTCCACCTTGGCAGCAGCGATGATCTTGTTACCTTCTTCAGTGGCACGTGCTTTGGCATCCTCAATGAGGGTCTGAGCACGTCGTTCGGCGTCTGCCAAACGTGTGGCCGTTTCAGCGCGCGATTGGCTCAATTCGACTTCAACACGCTGGTAGGCAGTGGCGAGTTCGGATTTGGCTTTGTCTGCTGCTGCAAGGCCGCCGGCGATTTTGTGTGCGCGTTCGTCCAATGCGTTGGCAATGGGCGGCCACACGAATTTCATCGTGAACCACACCAGAATTGCAAAAACGACGGCCTGGAAAAACAGGGTTGCATTGATACTCACGGCAACACCTTTCTTTTGGTTGTTGCAGGAATTACTTCAGAACAAACGGGTTCGCGAAGGCGAACATCATGGCGATACCGACGCCAATCAGGAAAGCCGCGTCGATCAAACCAGCCAACAAGAACATTTTGGTCTGCAATTCGTTCATCAATTCAGGCTGACGAGCAGCTGCTTCGAGGTATTTGCTGCCCATGATGCCGATACCGATACAAGCGCCGATAGCGCCCAGACCAATGATCAGACCCGATGCGAGTGCTACATAACCGAGGACGTGTTCCATTTTGTTACTCCTATGGATGTTGATGGAAAGGTTGAGAAAAAAGGAAGATCAGTGCGCGTCGTGCGCTTGACCGATGTAGACCAAGGTCAACATCATGAAAATAAAGGCTTGCAATGCGACGATCATGATGTGAAACACAGCCCAGATAGAGCCGGCAATCACATGACCGATAGGCAACAAAATACCCGTCAAGGACATGGCAGCGGTGCCGCCCATCAGGGCGATCAACATGAAAATCAACTCGCCTGCATACATGTTGCCGAAGAGTCGCATGCCGTGCGAAACAGTCTTGGCCACAAATTCAATCATCTGAAAGACAAAGTTGAAGGGCCACAAGATAGGGTGCGCGCCGAAGGGGGCTGTGGTGAGTTCATGGAACCAGCCGCCAATGCCTTTGATTTTGATGTTGTAGAAAACGCAGATTAACAACACCGAAGTAGACATGCCCAAAGTGCTCGACAAGTCGGCGGTAGGCACCACGCGGAAATAATGGATGCTGTGGTCCAAGCCCGTCCACTCAAACACTTTGTGGAACAAGTCCACAGGCAAAAAGTCCATGGAGTTGAGCAGGAAAATCCAAACAAACACCGTCAGGGCCAATGGAGAAACCAGCTTGCGACTCTCGGCGTTGTGCACGATGCCCTTGGCTTGGTTGTCCACCATTTCGACCAGAATCTCGACCGCCGCCTGAAACCGACCGGGCACGCCCGAGGTCACATTGCGCGCCGCTTTCCAGAGCAACAAGCTACCGACCACACCCAACAGGAGCGACCAGAACATAGAGTCCAGGTTGAAGACCGAAAAATCGATGACACCCGCCATCGGCTTGTTTTGCAAATGGGTAAGGTGGTGACCAATGTAGGCACCAGCGCTAGGAGCAGTTTCAGCTGACATTCGTTTGCTCTGATTTGAAATTGACTTTTGAATAAAACAAGGAGCGCGCGCCCAATGCCATCCAATAAACCTTCATTGTTAAAACCAGACCCACCAACATGGCAGGCCAACTGACTTGCGGGACCACCCTTGGCGCCACGATAAGCATCGCCAAGGTCAGTCCAATTTTGACGATCTCCCACAACAGGAAACCCATTACAGACGCCCCCACACTGGCGGAGGTCACCGGACTGGTCATTCCCCTGGCAAACAATGCCGCTGGCACTGTCACTGCCAAGGCGCCGTAACCGGCTGACCAGGCCACATTCCATTTCGAAGTGAACAACCCTGCAAGCAAGGCCACCACAACACCCATCAGGACTTGCGCTGCCACCACTCTCCACACGGAGAGCAAGGGCAATTTTTGCCTGAGCAACTGGGCCTCTTGCGAGGTCAGCGGCTGAAATGACTCAGCGTCTTCTTCAGGCTCGGTCTGGGTCACGATTGTCATCATGTTCAATTACACCCAGTTTACAAACCCGACACATTCAACACCAAAGCCCACGAGTATAAGGGATAACCCAAACGACTGACAAGCCCCTTTGGTTCCATGCACCACTTTGGCCTTGTGATTTGGCTGTACGGCACAATCTAGGGGGCTGATATGGCCCGCTCACCCTGAATAAGAGAACCTCTATGTATGAAGTGACCAAATTTTTCCATTTGGCGGCCGGCTTGATCTGGCTGGGGGGCATGACCACGCTGCTTTGGGCGGTTCGCCCCACCGCTGCTGCACTGCTGGAACCCCCAGTGCGCATTCCTTTAATGACCGGTGTTTTGGCAAGGTTTTTTGGCTTGGTGGCCGTGTGTGTTGCCCTGCTCTTGGTGACCGGCGGCCTGATGTTTGCAGGTGTTGACATGAAAGTGGCCCCCGTGGGCTGGCACGGCATGCTGGGCCTGGGACTGTTGATGTGCGTGATTTTTGGTCATTTGTACTTTGTGCCTTTTCGCCGCTTGCAGCGCGCCAGTGCGCTGAGCGATTGGCCTGCGGCAGCCAAACAATTGGCTCAAATTCACATTTTGGTTGTCACTAATTTTGGTTTAGGCTGGCTGGCCGTGGCCGCCGTTGTCATCTGGCGATAACTTTTATTTGTCAACGCCATGAGCGCTTCAGCCACACCGCCCGCTTCCGACGACCCGCGCAAAGACACGCTGATCGAGTACCCCAGCATCTTTCCCATCAAGGTCATGGGTGCATCGCACGATGGTTTTGTTCATGCCATGGTGCAAGTGGCGCAGCAGTTTGACCCCGGCTTTGATGCCGACACGGTCGAATTGCGGCCCAGCAAAGCCGGCAAGTATTTAGGCGTGACTTTGTCGGTGACGGCCACCAGCCGTGAACAGTTGGACGATTTGTACCTCGCCTTGACCTCGCACCCGATGGTCAAAATCGTTCTGTAAGGCTTGACCATGGACTTGCGCAACTGGGGACGGGTGGACTACCTGTCCACCTATGCGGCCATGCAAACCTTCACCGCCGATCGCAACGAAAGCACCCTTGATGCCTTGTGGCTGGCCGAGCACCTGCCGGTCTTTACCCAGGGATTGGCCGGTCTGGCAGGCCATGTATTGAACGCGGGCGACATCCCCGTGATCGCGACCAACCGCGGCGGACAAGTGACCTACCACGGCCCAGGTCAGGTGATGGCGTACCCCATGATTGACCTCAAGCGCGCGGGCTATTACGTCAAAGAGTACGTCTACAAGCTCGAAGAAGCCGTGATCCGCACCCTGGCCCATGTGGGCGTGACGGGTCACCGCGTGGCGGGGGCACCTGGTATCTATGTGCGGCTGGACGACCCGTTTGCCCACACAGCCTTGGTGGGGCCTGCGGACCCGAACGACCCGTTCAAAGGCCTTGGCAAGATCAGCGCGTTGGGCATCAAGGTCAGCCGCCATTGCACTTACCACGGCTTGGCGCTGAACGTGGCCATGGACTTGTCGCCGTTTGAATGCATCAATCCGTGTGGTTATGTCGGTTTGAGGGCCGTGGACCTTTCTACAATCGGGGTACAGGTGTCGTGGTCAGAAGCTGCGAACCTCTTGAGCCAAAAGCTCATGGCCCTTTTAGCCCCTTGAAAAATCCATCATGACGACTCCTAACGTGGTGCGCGAAGCACAATCGGTCGAGAACTACGACCCCACAGCCAAGCAAAAGGCCGCCGCCAAACTCTCGCG
>CANBWK010000126.1 GCA_947373105.1 Comamonadaceae bacterium
GTCAAAATTGAAACTGGTGCGGTTTTGTACGGCACGCCCACTGTGGCCAATGTCGGTGTGCATCCGGTGAGCCTGAGTGTGACCGATGGCACGACGCCTGCTGCTCAAAACTTTTCCATCACCGTGATTGCAGAGCCTTCGGTGACCACGGGATCGGCAAGCGGGCTGACCGCAACGGGAGCAACACTGGGCGGCACAGTATCCAGCAACGGCGTTGCTTCTACTGTGACCTTTGAGTACGGGCTGACAACGTCCTATGGCAGCACCGCCACCGCCGCACAAAGTCCATTGGCGTCCAGTGCAAGCGCTGCATCGGTATCGGCATCCATCACTGGTTTGACGTGTGGCACCACCTACCATTACAGCGTGAAGGCCGTCAACAGTGTGAACACGAGCAACGGCAGTGATGTAACGTTCTCGACCGATTCCTGTCAGACCAATGGTGCCTGTGGAACTGCGGCCAGCGTGGCTTCTTTCATCGCTCCGTCCAGTAACCTGTGCAGTGCTGGCACAGCAGGTCAAGTGAGTTCGTCGCAAGGTGGTTACAGCTGGACTTGCTCGGGTACAGGTGGAGGCACCAATGCAAGCTGCACTGCACCTTGGGCTAGCAACGCGGGTACAGGTACGGGCTCTGTGTCAACCAGCGGTAACGGTTGGACGGTGTCCTCGGCTTCGTTTGCAGCAACACCAACCGTGGCACCGCCTGCCGGAGTGACCTTCCCGAACGGCATTTTGGACCTGCGTTTGACCACAGGCACTTCAGGTAGCGATGCAACTGTGGTGATCAATTACTCAACGGCCGTACCTGCTGGCGCGGTTTACATGAAGTACGGCAAGACTGCTGCGAATACGACAGACCACTGGTACCAGTTGGCCGCCAACCGCGCTGTGTTCGCCACGGACCGTAAGAGCGTGACCTTGACCTTGACCGACGGTGGCGCAGGTGACCATGACTTGCTGGCCAACGGCACCATCGTTGATCCGGGTGGTCCAGCTTTGGTGCCTGCGCCAGACCCTATCCCCACCTTGTCTGAATGGGCCATGATCTTCTTGGCCAGCTTGATGGGCATGTTCGCCTACGCGCGGACTCGCCGTCAATGATGGCGAATTGAAAGCGAATGGACAGCGCCCCCAAGCGCTGTCAGTCCAAACCCACTTCGGTGGGTTTTTTTTCGTAAAGGGTGTCCAGCGAGTCAAAGCCCTTGACCTCGATCGGGTTGCCAAAAGGGTCGAGAAAGAACATGGTCCATTGCTCACCGGACTGCCCTGCAAAGCGCAGATGCGGCTTGATCACAAAGGCGGTGTGGGCTTGTTTCAATCGCGCGGCCAAGGTTTGCCAATCGGCGCTTTGCAGGACCAGGCCGAAATGCGGCATGGGCACCAAGTGCTCACCCACATGGCCGGTGGCCGCCGTGGCAAAGGGCGTGCCCAGGTGCATGGAAATTTGGTGACCAAAAAAGTCATAGTCAACCCAGGTTTCGGTACTGCGGCCTTCTTGGCAGCCGAGCACGCCGCCGTAAAAGCGGCGGGCTTGGTCCAGGTCGGTGACGTTGAAGGCAAAGTGGAACAGGCTTTTCATACAACAATCGTAGCAGCCTCTGGCCCCCAGCCATGGGCGGTGTGATTCAAGGGTAGGCTTGCTTGAATTCCAGCGACGATTGGCAGTCGATGCAGCGCACCGCCGTGGGGGTGACCATCAAACGCGGTGTTGGAATGGTGACTTCGCAGTCGATGCAAATGCCATAGTGACCGAATGCCATTTGCGCAAGGGCGCGGTCGATGTCTGCCAACTCGGCAGTTTCGTGTTCGTTCATGGCAAAACTGTCTTCGCGCTCGCTGCGCAATTGCGCGTTGTCGCTGGGGGAGTGCTCATACAGTTCGGCGGCCACTTCGGGGCGACCGACGACACCGCCTCGCTCAAAGGCCATGCGTTCAAGCAGTTCTGCGCGTTGCGCGAGCAGCTTCGCTTTCAATGTATTGAGTGTCGTTTCGCTGTGCATAAAAACCTCTTGTAGTGGATTTCATACTAAGTACGGAACCCCGTCACAATATTGAGCCGGATCAAGTTTTATGACTTGAGCGGTTAAACATTTTTGGAGCAGGGAACTGACATGAACAACACCGTGGATTACAGCCGCTATCAAACTTTGAACATCAACCGCCGGGGCATTGACGGCGCGGTGCTCGACATCCAGATGAAAGCCGGTGGCCCTGGCGGCAATGGCAAATTGCCCACTGCGGGCCACGAAGGGCATTGGGAATTGGCCGAGATTTGGCGCGATGTGTCACGCGACGACAGTGTGCGCTGTGCGGTGTTGCGCGGCGAAGGTCTGGGTTTTTCTGGCGGGGGCGATTTGAGCCTCGTGCAAGACATGGCCAACAACTTTGAAGTGCGCACCCGGGTCTGGAAGGAGGCCCGCGACCTGGTCTACAACGTGATCAATTGCGACAAGCCCATTGTCAGCGCCATGCATGGCCCTGCCGTGGGCGCGGGCCTGGTGGCTGGTTTGCTGGCCGACATTTCCATTGCCACCAAGATGGCCAAAATTGTCGATGGCCATACCCGTTTAGGTGTGGCGGCAGGGGACCATGCGGCCATCATCTGGCCGCTGCTGTGCGGCATGGCCAAGGCCAAATACTATTTGTTGTTGTGTGAGCCAGTGAGTGGCGAAGAAGCCGAACGCATCGGCCTGGTGTCTCTGGCGGTTGAAGACGATCAGTTGCTTCCCAAGGCTTACGAAGTAGCGGACAAACTGGCCGCGGGCAGCCAAACTGCGATCCGCTGGACCAAGTACGCATTGAACAACTGGCTGCGCCAGGCGGGGCCGAGTTTTGACACTTCGCTGGCGCTGGAGTTCATGGGCTTTGGTGGACCTGATGTGCAAGAAGGCGTGGCAAGCCTGCGCGAGCGCAGGCCGCCCCGCTATTGATCAAGCCTTGGCTTTGCTGCGGGCCATCATCAACGCCAGATTGGCCTTGCGGTCGGCGTTGATGGTTTGCATGTGCGGGCGCTCGCCCATCATTTTCAGGTACTCGCGTGCTGGCAAGTCGGCCAGTACATCTTTGCCGTAAATGATTTTGGTGGCACTCGAGACCAAGGGCAAATGCGTCACAGCAGCGCAGTCGGCCAAGGAGAGAGTGTCACCCGCGACGAAGGGCGCAAACTTGACCAGTTTGGCAAAGGCGGCGACGTTTTTCTCTAATTGAGCGCCGACTTTTTCTTTCACCGAGTCGCTCACCTTGCCGCCAAAAAAGGCTTCAGGATAAAGGTTGCGGGCCACCAGCTCAAGGTGCAAATCCAAGAACAGTGCCAGCTCGCGCACTTTGCTCGCGGCAAACGGGTCGGATGGAAGCAGTGGGTTTTGTGGGTAACGCTGCTCGATGTATTCAAGCATCACTGCAGACTCGCACATGACGCCGTTTTCGGTTTTCAAATACGGGACCTTGCCCAAGGGGCTCGCCGCAGGGTCGGTCTCGCCGACCCATGCGATTTCTTCTTCAAAAGGAACGCCTTTTTCGAGCAGGGCGAATTTGACTTTGTTGTGGTAGTTGCTGGCTGCAAAGCCGCAGAGTTTGAGCATGGGGATTCTCCAAAAAAACAAGCCATCAGCGTAAGTGGAAATCCCGCTGCTCAGGGTCGCGCAAATGACGCGGCTTATTGCAACTTTCTGTACAGCGTTTGTCGGCTGATGCCCAACTGCCGCGCTGCAGCAGAGACATTGCCTCGGGCATTTTCAAGTGCTTGCTGAATGGCTTTGCGCGAGAGTTCATACAAATTTTGAGCGGGCGAATCGGGCGCGGTCTGGCACTGAGCCGATTGCAGGTCCTGACTCACATCGTCTGGCATATGAATCCAATTGATTTGGGACTCGTGTTCGTCCAGCAAGGCCACAGCGGTGCGCAAGACGTGGCTGAGTTGGCGTAAATTGCCCGGCCAAGTGAATCTCGCCATAGCGGCCATAACTTCGGGCGCAATCGACAAAGCCATGTCGGGTGCTAAATCGTGCAGCATCCGCTCGGTCAATGCTTGAAAATCGGAGCGCTCGCGCAAAGCGGGCAGTTGGACTGTCAGTCCATTGATGCGGTAATACAGATCGGTGCGAAACCGACCTTGCTCGGCAGCTTGGCGCAAATTTTGGTGGGTCGCACAAATCAAATTGAAATCCACAGCCACGGGGGTGCTGCTGCCAAGTGGCGTGACTTGCCGCTCCTGAAGTACCCGCAGCAGCCGGGTTTGCAATGACAAAGGCATGTCGCCAATTTCATCCAGAAACAAGATGCCGCCATCGGCCTCGCGCAACCGCCCGGGGGCGCCTTGACGGGTTGCGCCGGTGAAAGCACCGTTCACATACCCGAACAATTCGGCTTCAATCAAATGCTCGGGTAGGGCAGCGCAGTTGATGGCGACAAAAGGCTTGTCTTTGCGCTGCGAGCATTGGTGTACTGCTTGCGCGAACAGTTCTTTGCCCACACCGGACTCGCCAGTCACCAGCAATGCAATGCCTTTGTCGATGACGCGCCGCGCTTTGTCGGCCGCGCTGCGCCAGAGTGCGTCGCCGCTGTCGAGTTGAGTCAATGCATCCGTGGTGGGACGCGCAGCCAGTGTGATTTTTTGTTGAACATGGCTTTGGTGATGCAGCTGCGCATAAACGGCGCAGCCCTGCGGCGTGTGCAGCAGGCAAGGCCGTGTGACGTGGCGTTGTTGCAGGCTCAGCATGCGTTGGAAATCCAGATCAAATAATTGAGCCCATTGCACAGCGCCCATATCTTCGTGATGAAGGCCCACAAAGTCCAGCCCTTTGCGGTTGGCGCCAACCAACCAGCCGTCCTCCGTGAAGGCCAACATGCCTTGCGCCACGCAGCCAATACCTTCTGGTCGGCTGTGCAGTTGCAGCAGGATGTGCTGACGGCAGGCGGAGAGTACCAGACTGTTTTCAATCATACGGGCTGCTGTGGACACCAGTCCTAAGGTGTGCGGGTGGCGGCTACGGTGATCGCCGGAGATATCCAGAATGCCCATCAGTTTGCCTTGCGCCGAAAGAATCGGTGCAGCCACACACGTCAAAAATCCATTGCGATCCAGATAGTGTTCAGCGCCATTGATTTCGACGTCATGGGTTTCCGCCAAGGCCGTGCCGATGGCGTTGGTGCCGCGCTGGTTTTCGGCCCAAGATGCGCCGCAGCGCAAGGCCACACGTTCGGCTTTGTTCAGGAAGTCCAGATCCCCCAATGTGTGCATCAATACCCCTTGTGCATCTGCCAGGATCACCATGCTGTGGCTGTGACTGACTTGTTCAAACAGGTATTCCATCACCGGCTCAGAGTGGCTGATCAAGTCGTGGTTGAGTGTTCGCGCACGTTGCAGATGGGTGCCCGCAAGGTTGTCATGGCAGTCGAGGCGGCCGATAGGCGACAGGCCTGCGGCCAAGCTGCGCTGCCAGGAACGGGACACCAGCGCATCGATGGCCGGCGCCGGAAAAATACCCTGCTCGACCAGCTGAAGTCGGGCCTGCCTGAGCTGAGGTGTGGGCAAGATGGAATGAACGCGCATGGTTTGTCTCCAGTGGCGAAAGTCTTTGGTGTTGAGTGCAGTCTAGGTCTTGGGTTTGCCGCGGCAATCACGGGCACACACAAGCGGTGCCAACTGTCTCAATTTGTGACAGGTGTTGCTGACAGCACGCGGACACTGGACAGTCTTAGAAGTAATTCAACAAGGGATTACCCTTGTATTTTGCGGGGATGAAGCGGTGTGTTAGCCGGTTTTCAAGCGTTAACCCTTGGGTTTGGCAGGTTGGCATTTGTTTTGCAAAAACACCTGCGTGCAGCGCCCGATGTGCTGCGCAGATTGTTCACTTTGAATCCGAAATTGGAGACCCTCATGATCTATGCCGCACCCGGCGCCGCTGGCGCCAAAATTCAATACAAAGCCCGCTACGACAACTTCATTGGTGGTCAATTTGTAGCACCCGTCAAAGGCCAGTACTTTGATGTCATCACGCCCGTCAGTGGCAAGGTCTATACACAAGCAGCTCGTTCTGACGCCGCCGACGTCGAGCTGGCGCTGGACGCTGCCCATGCCGCATCGGATGCGTGGGGCAAGACATCACCTGCCGAGCGGAGCAACATTTTGCTGAAAATTGCGGACCGCATTGAGGCCAATCTGGAAATGCTGGCCTACGCCGAAACCGTGGACAACGGCAAGGCCATTCGCGAAACCCTGAACGCTGACATTCCCCTGACCGTGGACCACTTCCGCTACTTCGCAGGCTGCGTGCGTTCGCAAGAAGGCGCGTTGTCGGACATCGACGAAAACACCGTGGCGTACCACTACCACGAGCCGCTGGGCGTGGTGGGGCAGATCATCCCTTGGAATTTCCCCATCTTGATGGCCGCTTGGAAACTGGCCCCTGCTTTGGGCGCTGGCAATTGCGTGGTGCTCAAGCCAGCGGAATCCACCCCCATCTCCATCTTGGTGTTGGTCGAGTTGATTGCCGACTTGTTGCCCCCAGGCGTGCTCAATATCGTCAACGGCTATGGCCGTGAAGCGGGCCTGCCTTTGGCAAGCAGCAAACGCATCGCCAAGATCGCCTTCACTGGTTCTACTTCCACAGGCCGTGTGATTGCCCAAGCAGCGGCCAACAACCTGATTCCCGCCACCTTGGAATTGGGCGGCAAGTCGCCGAACATTTTCTTTGCCGATGTGATGGACAAGGACGATGGCTTCTTGGACAAAGCCATTGAAGGCTTGGTGCTGTTCGCGTTCAATCAGGGAGAGGTCTGCACCTGCCCATCGCGTGCGCTGATCCAAGAAAGCATCTACGACAAGTTCATGGAGCGTGTGTTGAAGCGGGTGGCTGCAATTCAGCATGTCAATCCATTGGACACAGACAGCATGATGGGCGCACAAGCATCCAAAGAGCAACTCGCCAAAATCTTGTCGTACTTGGAGCTGGGCAAGCAAGAAGGTGCCGAATTGTTGACCGGTGGTCACCAAGCCCACCTGGGTGGGGATCTCGAAGGCGGCTACTACGTGCAGCCCACCTTGTTCAAAGGCCATAACAAAATGCGCATCTTCCAAGAAGAAATTTTTGGCCCCGTGCTGGCCGTGACCACCTTCAAGGACGAAGCCGAAGCACTGCTCATTGCCAACGACACCCTGTATGGTTTGGGCGCAGGCGTGTGGAGCCGCAATGGCAACGTCGCTTACCGCATGGGCCGCGCCATCAAGGCCGGCCGCGTCTGGACCAACTGCTACCACGCCTACCCTGCGCATGCCGCCTTTGGTGGCTACAAAGAGTCGGGCATTGGCCGCGAAACCCACAAAGTCATGCTCGACCACTACCAACAAACCAAAAACCTCTTGGTCAGCTACAGCGAGAGCAAGCTGGGCTTCTTCTGAGCGATTGAATCGTTCACCCTCAAAGGGGCGTAGCGATCCGTCCCTTTTTTGACGCGCTATGTCAGTAGACAAATATGGATTTGCCCACCGACTTGGACTGAATCCGGTCGCATCATTGCCGGTGCATAATCCAGACCATGCAATCCCTGCGCAACGCCCATCTCCTTGCCCGCTTCGTGCTGGTGTGGTTTGCGCTGTTTGTGGGCGCTGCGGTGGCTTCACCCTTCGTGAATCAAAAGTCCTTGCAGTTGGTGTGTTCGGCCATGGGTGGTATGAAAATGGTGAACACAGACGATGGTTCCGGAGACACCCCCCAAACCGCCAACAGCCTGGATTGTCCCTTGTGTGCGCAGGTGACTTTACCAACGCCATCGGTCACCCACCACTTGGGCGCCACCAGCGCACTGGCCTACGGTCTTCGCGCCATTCCGTCAGCCCACATTGCCTGGCTGACCGGCGCCCCGCTGCCGCCACGCGGCCCGCCTGCTCTTTCCTGAATCTTCTCGTTGACGCCGCCGCGGTGAGATTCGCCTGGCCGCGTCGCTCGTGTTTCGTTTTCAGGAATTTTCATGCGCAAAACCCGCATCGCCTTGGGCCTGGCCCTGGCTTACCCCTTCGTTATTTCGGCCCAATCAGCCGACAACGCCCCCAGCAAAGAAGTGGGCGTGGTCACCATCGTCAGCAAGCAACCCACCTCCCTGCCCACCCAGATTCCGGCCACGATGGAGGGCATCACGGCCGCGCAGATCGAGCAGAACATCAACGCCACCGACAGCGAAGATGCGCTCAAGTATTTCCCCAGCCTCTTGGTGCGCAAGCGCTACAACGGCGACTACAACCACGCCATCTTGTCCAGCCGCGCCTCAGGCACAGGCAACAGCACCCGCTCGGCGGTGTATGCCGACGGCATTTTGCTGAGCAACTACCTGGGTAACGGCGTCAGCGGCCTGAGCTTTCCGCCGCGCTGGGGCATGGTCACGCCCGAAGAAATCGAGCGTGTGGACGTGATGTACGGCCCGTTTTCTGCGGCTTATCCGGGCAACTCAGTGGGCGCGGTGGTCGAGTACACGACCAAAATGCCCGAGAAACTCGAAGGCTCGGTCAAAGTGGGCTACGCCCACCAACCCTTTGACCTGTACAACACCCACGCCACATATGGCGGCTGGCAGTCCAGCGCGTCCTTGGGCAGCCGCTCGGGTGATTGGTCGTGGTTTGTCAACTTGAACCACACTGACAGCAAAGGCCAGCCTCTGACCTTTGCCACACGTACTTTGAGCACAGGTACCGCGGGCTCTTCAGGCACGGCGGTAACGGGTGCGGTGCCGGGCCTGAGCAGTGCCAATGCGCCTTGGTGGATTGTGGGCGCGGCAACGCAGTACCACACGGTCCAAGACCATGCGAAGGTCAAAGTGGC
>CANBWK010000127.1 GCA_947373105.1 Comamonadaceae bacterium
GATGACAGATAGCTTTCTGAGTATTCCTATGACTTCAAACCACCCCTGAGGAGACAACCATGATGAACTTAACGATCTCAACCCGTAGACTACTGGCTTTGCTTTCCAGTTCAGTTTTAATCGCGGCCCTTCCAACGGGGGCCGCTGCTCAAGCTGCAGCAGACTATCCGAACAAGCCGATTGAACTTGTAGTGCCATTTGGGGCGGGTGGTGGCACAGACGTTCTGGCACGTGTCTTTGCTGAGGCTGCCAAGAAACATGTGAACCAACCCATCAACGTAATAAATAAGCCAGGAGCCAGCGGTGGCATTGGCTTGACGGATGTTGCCAATGCTCGGCCAGATGGCTACAAAATCGCGATGGTGACAGTGGAGATGGCCATCATTCCGCATATGGGCATTGCCAAGTACTCGCCTGAAAACGACTTTCTGCCCTTGGTGCGACTGAACGCTGATCCTATTGTGTTGGCTGTGAGTGCCGATGCGCCTTGGAAGAGCATCGAAGAGATGCTGACTGCAGCTCAGAAATCGAAGGACCCGCTAAAGTTTGGTAACGCTGGCACCGGTGGCGTATCGCACTTGGCAGCAGTCGCTTTGCAGCAAAAGGCAGGGACCACATTTACCCATGCACCTTTTCAGGGTAATGCGCCGGCAGTCGTTGCCTTGCTAGGAGGTCACATTGACGCAGTTACTGCATCACCTTCAGAAGTTTTTACATTCATTCAGTCGGGCAAGCTAAGGGCGCTGGCCGTGCTATCTGAACAACGACTTGGTGGAGTATTTGCAAACGTTCCCACATTAAAGGAGCGCAAAATCGATCTGGCGATTGGCACCTGGCGCGGCCTTGCAGCGCCCAAGGGCATGCCTGCAGATGTGCTCGGAAAGCTTCGCTCATTCGCTTTAGCCACTGCAAATGAACCTTCAGTAAAAGAAGCAATGGAAAAGCAAAATCTTGGATATTCAGTGGCTGACGGAGAAGCTTTTCGAAAGCAAATAGCCAGTGATAGCACCCAGTACAAGCAGTTAATTGATCAAATGGGAATGAGGACGCAGTAACTAGATTTCTTTATGTAAACATTTCATTTATTTACTTCAAATTCGTTGTGAGTTAGAGGTCGGCGTTTTAGCCACAGAAAGCTGAGTTCTATTTTGAATAGGACTCAGCTTTATCAATTCACTCTAAATATAGTTGTCGTTGAAATAATAAATTTCCAATTGAACTTCATTGCCTGTAAAAGACTTCTTTTAAAAAAATTCATTAAGGCTGCTTTCTTTTATTCCAAGTAGCCAAAGGCATGCCATCGACAGTCCGCTTTGGGCCTACTCCGGCCATTTCAAAAGATAGCTTCTCCGGTGACGCTTCGCCTTAGAGCCTATTTTTTATCGCCAGTCAGTGATGGTGTTTTAGTTGCCAAACAATCAGCGCAAACAAACATGCTTTGGCCAAGGAGCCTTTTGAAGGAGCCATCGGCACGGGGTTTGTGCTTGCCACACTTCAAACAACTGAGCGAATTGATTGAACTTTGCGCAGCAAAAGGGGAGCCACTCTTTTTGCTTTTGTAGCGAAGGCCTTCTGGCGCTAGTTTGGTGGTTTTATCTTGTGCCATCTGCCCATTCTATTTTGTTGCAGCAGTTTGGTTGTTCTACCCAGCACCCGCGCGGGCATCAAATCAGCCCTAAAGCGCGTTTTAACAAAGTACCGAAGGGCTGAGTAGCTGAACGCCAATCAAAACAAACGTAGCGTTTTTTCAAGCTGAGCACATCGCTAGCTGAGTCTGCGCACATGCAAAAAAACAATACCGCATTGACACCATGCTGGCGTCACTGACAACAGATTGAATTGTGGTAGTTTGACTGTTCCAAAATCTATGAAAAGACATTGAAAAATCTATGACGAGTAGTAAAGTCGGTTTATACTACAAAATACATAAGAAAAAGCACTTAAAGTCGCCTCTAAGTGCTTGATTCTATTGAGGAATTTTTGGTGGGCAGTACAAGTTTCGAACTTGTGACCCCTGCAGTGTGAATGCAGTGCTCTACCCCTGAGCTAACCGCCCTAACGCTAAAAGCGTAGCCCCCAATTATGGCATAAAAAGATCAGCTTCCGAGACTCTCACCCAGATTTCGCCACACGGTTTTACCACCGCTGGCTTTGTCCAATTGTTTAAGAAGATCTTCATGCATGGTCAATTCTTGAACATTAGCGCGCAAGACTGGCAACTGGTAACTTGACAGGTCGATAGGGCTTATTGATTGCTGCTGGGGTTGGTCATCGCTGACGTCCATCAACAATGCTTCCTGACCGCGTGTGAGGTTGATGTACACGTCGGCCAGTAACTCTGCATCCAACAGAGCACCGTGCAATGTGCGGCCGGAATTGTCCACACCCAAGCGGTCGCACAGGGCATCCAAACTGTTGCGCTTGCCAGGGAACATTTGCTTGGCCATGACCAACGTGTCGATCACGTTCGAAACATGGGTGGTGAAAGGCGCCTCGCCAACACGCTCCAGCTCTTTGTTTAGAAAACCAACGTCGAAAGCGGCATTGTGGATGATGATTTCTGCATCACGCAGGTAGTCGAGCACTTCTTGGGCAACTTGTGCAAATTTGGGTTTGTCGCGCAAAAATTCATTGCTGATCCCATGAACCTTGAGTGCATCCTCATGGCTGTCCCGCTCAGGGTTCAGATAAAAATGCAAGTTGTTGCCGGTGAGCTTGCGGTTGAACAACTCGACGCAACCGATTTCAATCACACGGTCACCGCCCTCAGCAGAGAGGCCTGTGGTTTCAGTGTCCAGAAAAATTTGTCGCATCAGTGGTTTTCTTTGGCATGGTTGATGGTGTAACGCGGTATCTCGATCACCAAATCTTGTGTGGCCAAAAAGGATTGACAGCTCAGGCGCGAGTTGGGCTCTAGGCCCCAGGCGCGGTCAAGCAGGTCTTCTTCAGTTTCTTCTAGTTCGTTGAGGCTGTTGAATCCCTCGCGCACGATCACATGGCAGGTCGTGCAGGCACAGCTCATGTCGCAGGCATGTTCAATGTTGATTTTGTGGTCAAGCAACGCCTCGCAAATGCTGGTGCCCGAAGGCGCAGTGATTTCGGTGCCAGATGGGCAGTATTCAGGGTGAGGCAAAATTTTGATGACGGGCATATCGTTTGAATGGTAGCTCAAAGCCCCTTACAGGGACTTAATGTTTTGACCCGACAGGGCTTTTTGGATACTGTGGTTCATGCGCTCGGCGGCAAAAGCTTCTGTACCTTTGGCCAGAGCAGTGGTCGCATCTTCCAAGATTTGGGCATCTTGCTCTGTCTGCACGGCTTGACGCAGGCCCTCCATGAGTTGCTCAATCTGCACGCGCTCCTTGGCTGTGAGCAAGTCGCCGTCGGCATTCAAGGCGCTCTGGGTCGCAAGCAACATGCGTTCTCCGTCAACGCGGGCTTCGACAATGGCGCGTGATTTCATGTCCACATCTGCTGTGGTGAAGCTCTCTTTGAGCATGGTGGCAATTTGGTCATCAGACAGGCCATAAGAAGGCTTGACGTCGATCTGCGCCTCCACTCCGCTTATCTGTTCTTTGGCCGCCACGCTGAGCAATCCATCAGCATCAACAGTAAAAGTCACGCGAATGCGCGCAGCTCCCGCAGCCATGGGGGGGATGCCGCGAAGTTCAAAGCGTGCCAAACTTCGGCAGTCCTGCACCAAGTCACGTTCACCTTGCACGACATGAAGCGCCAAAGCTGTTTGCCCTTCTTTGTAGGTGGTGAAGTCTTGCGCCATAGCGGTGGGAATGGTCTGATTGCGGGGAATGATCCGCTCTGACAGACCACCCATGGTCTCTATGCCCAAGGACAAGGGGATCACATCAAGCAGCAACAAATCCCCAGAAGTGTCGTTGCCTGCCAATTGGTTGGCCTGAATGGCCGCGCCCAAAGCGACTACTTCATCGGGGTTCAGGTTATTGAGGGGTGCTTTGCCAAAGAAGTTGGCAACAGCCAATTGAATTTGAGGCATGCGGGTCGACCCACCCACCATGACCACGCCCTGAATATCTTCCTTGCTCAACTGAGCGTCGCGCAAGGCTTTGCGCACGGCAGTCATGCAGCGCATAGTGAGAAAGGCGGTTGCGGCTTCAAAGTCGACACGGCTGATCGATGCGGTCAAAGCGTGCGATGACATTGCAATATTGACACTCGCTTCAGATTGCAGCGTCAATGCTTCTTTGGCTTGCCTTGCTGCTGCTTTGAGTTGGGTTTTATCTTGCGGAGTGATAGCGTTTGCCCCATGCTTCGTCAGCAACCAATGGGCCAGGGCCTCGTCGTAATCGTCCCCCCCTAAAGCCGAATCGCCACCCGTGGCCATGACTTCAAAAACGCCACGGGTTAAACGCAGGATGGAGATATCGAAGGTGCCACCGCCCAGGTCAAACACGGCGTAAACACCCTCGCTGGCATTGTCCAGACCGTAGGCAATGGCAGCAGCAGTCGGCTCATTGATCAAGCGCAGAACGTTCAGACCCGCCAACTGGGCTGCATCTTTGGTGGCTTGGCGCTGTGCATCGTCGAAATAAGCAGGAACCGTAATGACTGCACCATAGACATCGTCATTGAAGGTGTCTTCTGCCCGAAAACGCAGTGTTGCCAAAATTTCGGCACTGACTTCGACTGGGGATTTTTCACCTTGCACCGTCTGCAATGACAGCATGCCTTTGTCTTTGTTCACAAATGCATAGGGCAGTTTGTCGGCATTGAGCACATCTTTCAGACTGCGGCCCATGAAGCGCTTGACCGAAGCAATTGTGTTTTGCGGGTCAGATGCAGCAGCAGCAACAGCCTCATGACCAATCTGTCGACCTTGGCCCGGCAAATAGCGCACGACAGAAGGCAAGATCACGTGACCGTCATGGTCTGGCAAACATTCGGCCACACCGTTGCGCACGGAGGCCACCAAGGAATGGGTCGTGCCCAGGTCGATACCAACAGCGATTCGACGCTGGTGCGGATCAGGGGCCTGGCCGGGTTCGGAAATCTGTAAAAGCGCCATGAGTGAGAATGAAAAAGTTGTGCAACTGCTCAGTCAAGCAGAACGTCGAGTTTATGGCGAACTTCGCTGGCAAAGCGGTCAATGAACATGAGCGCCCTCACCTGCCCCACTGCCAAGTTGTAGTCGCCGGCATCGTCAATCGCTTGCGCCATGTCGACCAAGGCTTTTTGGTGCGTGAATTGAACTTCTCTGAGCAGCGTGTCTAGCTCTGCTTGGGTTTGCGTCTCGTCCAAAGTTTCTCGCCAAGTCATTTGCTGCATCAAAAAAGCAGCCGGCATGGCGGTGTTATTTTCGGCATTCACCGGAGCCCCATGCATCTCACACAAATAAGCGGCACGCTTGACGGGATCTTTCAGCCGTTGGTACGCCTCGTTGATCCGTACAGACCATTGCATGGCAATTCGCTGTGCGGCAGCGCCTTCGACAGCAAAACGGTCTGGGTGTGCTTCGCGTTGAAGCGTCTTCCAACGAGCATCCAGCGCCTCACGTTCGATAGCGAATTGCATGGGCATGCCAAACAATTCAAAGTCGTTGGCCTGGAGCGAGATCACACGCGGAAAGATTCTCCGCAACCGCAGCGGTCGCGTTCGTTCGGATTGTTGAAGCGAAAGCCTTCATTCAAACCTTCACGCACAAAATCGAGCTCGGTGCCATCAATGTAAGCAAGGCTTTTGGGGTCGATCAAGACCTTGACCCCATGGTCTTCGAATACGGTGTCTTCAGGGGCTATTTCGTCCACATATTCAAGTTTGTAAGCCAAACCCGAACAACCAGTGGTTTTGACCCCCAAGCGAACGCCAACGCCTTTACCGCGCTTGGTCAAGTAGCGCGTGACGTGACGGGCAGCAGCATCAGTCAAAGAGACAGACATATCAGTGTGCGTGTTTCTTTTTGTAATCGTCCACTGCAGCTTTGATGGCGTCTTCAGCCAAGATGGAGCAATGGATTTTGACAGGCGGCAAAGCCAGCTCTTCAGCGATTTGGCTATTTTTCAAAGCAGCCGCTTCGTCTAAGGTTTTACCTTTCACCCATTCGGTTACCAAGGAGCTCGAAGCAATAGCAGAGCCGCAGCCGTAGGTTTTAAAGCGCGCGTCTTCAATCACTCCGGTCAATGGATTGACCTTGATCTGCAACTTCATCACGTCGCCGCATGCCGGTGCACCCACCATGCCGGTGCCGACCGAGTCGTCACCTTTTTCGAAGGACCCCACATTACGGGGATTTTCGTAGTGGTCTACGACTTTTTCGCTGTATGCCATGTTTTTCTCCTAATTCAATTTGTCAGTGGGCAGACCACTGTATGGTGCTCAAGTCAATGCCGTCCTGGTACATCTCCCACAGCGGACTGAGGTCGCGCAACTTGGTCACATTGGTACGGATCGTGTCGATGGCAAAGTCAATTTCTTCTTCGGTCGACCAGCGGCCAATCGTCATACGAAGGCTGCTATGCGCCAATTCATCGCTGCGACCCAAGGCGCGCAACACATAGCTGGGCTCCAGGCTGGCGGATGTACAAGCTGAACCAGATGACACGGCCAAGCCTTTGATGCCCATGATCAAAGACTCACCTTCAACAAAGTTGAAACTCATGTTGATGTTGTGCGGCACGCGCTGCGTGGCGTGACCATTCAAAAAGACTTGCTCGACATCTTGGAGCCCTTTGATCAGACGGTCGTGCAAGGCACGGGCTTTGGCATTGTCCTGAGCCATTTCCAGTTTTGCAATGCGAAAGGCTTCACCCATGCCGACGATTTGGTGGGTAGGCAAGGTGCCTGAGCGCATCCCGCGTTCATGTCCCCCGCCATGCATTTGGGCTTCAAGTCGCACGCGGGGCTTGCGGCGAACGTACAAGGCACCAATACCTTTGGGCCCATAAGTTTTATGGGAAGCCAAGCTCATCAAATCGACTGGCAAGGTGGCCATATCGATGGCAACCTTGCCAGTAGCTTGCGCGGCATCAACATGGAAAATGATGTTTTTTTCGCGGCACAAAGCGCCAATGGCAGGGATATCTTGAATCACGCCAATTTCGTTGTTCACGAACATCACACTGATCAGGATGGTGTCTGGACGGATTGCTGCTTTGAGGGCATCCATGCTCAACAAGCCGTCTTCTTGCACGTCGAGGTAAGTGACTTCAAAGCCTTGACGCTCCAGCTCACGCATGGTGTCCAAAATGGCTTTGTGCTCGGTCTTGACAGTGATGAGATGCTTGCCGCGCGACTTGTAAAAATTAGCGGCGCCCTTCAAGGCCAAATTGTTCGACTCGGTGGCGCCACTGGTCCAAACAATTTCACGGGGGTCAGCACCGATCAGGTCAGCCACATCGACGCGGGCTTTTTCTACCGCTGCCTCTGCCTCCCAACCCCAGGCATGGGTTCGGGAAGCAGGATTGCCAAAGTGCTCAGTCAACCAAGGAATCATGGCTGCAGCTACGCGTGGATCCACGGGGTTTGTTGCGCCGTAGTCCATGTAAATAGGGAAATGGGGGGTGTTTTCCATGGTATCAGTTGAAACTTCAATCAGAAATAAAACGGCTGCTGTTTAAGATTTGGCAAACATATTGCCCAGGGCAAAAACGGAGTTGGGGGCATTGATGCGAATAGGCTTGGTCACCGGCATGGCCGAAATAGCCCGCTTGATGGCGGGCTTTTCATCAATCTTCACGCCGTTAGCCAATTGATCATCCACCATCTTTTGCAGAGTCACGGAGTCCAGAAACTCGACCATGCGCGTATTCAAAGCGGCCCATAAATCGTGCGTCATGCATCGCCCAGACTCACCTTGGCAGTTTTCTTTGCCGCCGCAATGGGTTGCATCGATGGGCTCGTCCACAGACACAATGATGTCGGCCACAGTGATTTCGCTGGCCTTGCGTGCCAATGAATACCCACCCCCTGGGCCGCGGGTCGACTCGACCAATTGATGTCGGCGCAATTTGCCGAAAAGCTGCTCCAAGTAGGAGAGGGAAATGTGCTGGCGTTGGCTGATTGCGGCCAAGGTCACAGGGCCGCTGTGTTGGCGCAAAGCCAAATCGATCATTGCAGTCACTGCAAATCGGCCTTTGGTGGTCAAACGCATGTCGGGCTCCTGAAGGTTGGGGGAAACATGTCCTACTAACGCACTCAAGTATAGCAGAACCCGATCAAATTGGTCGGGTTAAGGCTCGGGTTAACCCTTCAACTTGTCGGTCTAATCAAAGGCAGGATGTTGTCGGTCCCGGTGCCCCCAAAGGCTTGCTCTTTGAGAATAGCCAGTTGGTCTCGCACGCCGGCGGCCTTTTCAAAGTCCAAGTTACGGGCATGTTCCATCATTTGCTTTTCAAGCTGTTTGATGGCTTTGGCAACGTCCTTTTCGCTCATGATTTCAACTTTGGCACGCTGCACCGCGGCCAGCTCAAGACGCTCTGCTTCTTTGCCCGATTTGTCGCTGTAGACCCCGTCAATTAAATCGCGCACTTGCTTGACAATGCTACGCGGTGTGATGCCGTGCACAAGATTGTGTGCAATTTGTTTTTCGCGTCGCCGCTCCGTCTCACCAATGGCTTTCTTCATGGACTCGGTCATTCGGTCTGCATACAAAATGGCTTTGCCGTGCAGGTTACGGGCAGCCCGGCCTATGGTCTGAATCAAGCTGCGTTCAGA
>CANBWK010000128.1 GCA_947373105.1 Comamonadaceae bacterium
TTGGATTTGTACCGCATGATGGTGCGCATCCGGGCTTTTGAAGCCGCCGCTGAAGTGGCCAGTCAAGGCGGCGTCAGCGCCTATGGCAAATCGTCCGATGGCACGGCCAAAGTCAAAGGGCCCTTGCATTTGTCTACCGGGCAAGAGGCCGTGCCCACCGGTGTGTGTGCGCACCTGCACGCCACCGACTACCTCACCTCGACCCACCGCGGCCACGGTCACACCTTGGCCAAAGGTGCCGATCTGACGCGCATGATGTGCGAGTTGTTCGGCAAAGCCACGGGCTTCAATGGCGGCAAAGGCGGCTCCATGCACATTGCCGATTTTTCTGTTGGCATGCTGGGTGCCAACGGCGTTGTGGCCGCTGGCTTGCCGATTGCCACCGGCGCGGCTCACGCGCAAAAACTCAAAGGCGATGGCGGTATCACCGTGTGCTTTTTTGGCGATGGCGCGATCAACCGAGGGCCATTTTTAGAAGCCCTCAACTGGGCCCAAATTTACCAACTGCCCGTGCTGTTTGTTTGTGAAGACAACCGCTGGAGCGCCACCACATCCAGCGCCCCCATGATCGGAGGTGCAGGGGCATCCGCCCGCGCCGAAAGTCTGGGCATCCAAGCCACACGAGTGGATGGGAACGACGTGGAAGCGGTCTGGACCACCGCGAAAGAACTGGTGGCCCGTGTGCGCGCAGGCCATGGCCCGCGTTTGCTGCACGCCATCACTTACCGTGTCAAAGGGCATGTGTCTGTGGACCTGGCGGCTTACCGCGATCCGGCCGAGCTGGCTGCGGCGTTGTTGACCGACCCCATCATCCGCACGCGTCAGCGGCACCAGGCCTTGTCGGGCGACATGACCGTGCTGGACCGCATCGACCAAGCCGCCCAAGACGAAGTACAAACTGCCTTGAACGTGGCTGGCGCCGCACCTTGGCCTGAGGCCAGCAGCGCCTTCACCGACATCCAGACCACAGGAGCCGGACAATGGTTTTGAACATGAGTTATGCCCAAGCCGCCGTGTTGGCGGTGCAGCGCGAAATGGAAGCCGACCCCCGCGTGGTGGTGATGGGCGAAGACGTGGGCCGTGGCGGCATCTTTGGCCAGTACAAAGGTTTGCAAGAGACCTTTGGCCGTGAACGTGTGATCGACACGCCCATCAGCGAAGCAGCCATCATGGGCAGCGGCGTGGGCATGGCGCTGGCCGGCCTGCGCCCTGTGGTCGAAATGCGGGTGGTGGATTTTGCGCTGTGCGGCATGGACGAAATCGTCAACCAAGCCGCCAAGAACCGCTACATGTTCGGCGGGCAAGGCCGCGTGCCGCTGGTGGCGCGGATGCCCTCGGGCATTTGGGATGCCTCGGCCGCACAACACTCGCAATCTCTGGAAGCCTGGTTTGCGCACTTGCCGGGCTTGGTGGTCGTGTGCCCGTCCACAGCGCAAGACAACTACAGCCTGTTGCGCGCCGCCATGCAATGCGGCGATCCGGTCGTGTACATGGAACACAAAACCTTGTGGGGCCTGGAAGGACCCGTGGATGAAAGCGTGCAAGTGCCGCTCGGCCGCGCTGCGACCTTGCGCCAAGGCAAAGACATCACCGTGGTCAGCTGGAGCCGGCAAGTGCAGGTGTGCCAGAAAGCCTGCGAAGAACTGGCCCGCATGGGCATCGAGGCCGAGCTGATCGACTTGCGCACCATCTGGCCGTGGGACCGTGAAGCGGTGCTGGCCTCGTGTGCAAAAACTGGGCGCTTGTTGGTCACACATGAGGCCATTCAGGCCGGTGGCTTTGGCGCCGAAATTGCCGCCACCGTGGCCGAACATCTGCCCTGCAAAATCAAACGCCTGGGCGCGCCGCGCATTCCCGTGGGCTACGCGCCGGTGCTGGAAGCACAAGCACGGGTGAGTGTGGAAGCCACCGTCCAGGCGGCGGTGCAATTGATGGGGTGACTTCACTGTAGGGCCCTGCATCAATAAATCAGTTTGTCCGTATGCTTTCATTTCAGAGCGTCACTGAAGATGCAATTTTTTGGGCCGGCCTGGGTTGAATGCTCCAAAGCGGTCACTTTCCATGATCATCCAATTTGCAGTAGGGATGCTGGCGAATTAACACTCGCCCAGTTTATACAAATTGGGTACCAGTTCCACACTTGTATCAGACTGTTCTTAATTAGTGACCATAAATTATTTATTTCAACTGGCTGCCGATGAATTGGATTTGTTGCGCCATGGCGCTTTGCGTGTGCGTATCACCCAGGCGAAAGAATGCATGAGGTGCGCCCGGGTAGACATCGAGTTGCCCTTTATTCCCTGCCGCCAACCAACGCGCGTGCATGAACAGACTGTCGTCTAGGAGTGCGTCCCGGGTACCAATGGTGAAAAGCGCGGGGCATAAATTTTGAAGATCACCATAAAGGGGCGAAATATCCGGATCTCGCAGGTTCCGTTCGCCCGGTAAAAATGCATCTCGAAATTGAATCATGTCGATGGTGCGCAAAAAGAGCCTCTCATCACCAAAAGCCCGCGCACTGGGCGTCAATGTCATGTCGAACAGGCCAAAATTGAAGTTGGCAGCAGAAAACGGGCAAAACCCCAGACGCTGACGCAGGCGCAGCAGTGTGACTGCACACAGGTGAGCTCCGGCCGACTCGCCGCCAATGATCAGCTGATCGGAACCATAAAGGGCAGAGCAATGATCAAGCAGCCATAACGCGGCGGTTTCACAGTCGTCAGGGGCTGCGGGATAACGATGCTCGGGCGCGAGTCGGTAATGCACACTGACCACGGCCACTTGTGCATGGTCAGCCAGCGCCAACAGCATGGTGTCTTGCATGTCGGCGCCGCCAATGACCCAACCGCCACCATGCAGGTGCAGGTAAACGCCGCGGGGCTTGCCGGTTAAGGGCAGATATTCTCGCAAGCGCAAAGGACCTGCTTCGGATTCAATAGTCCGCGTGGTGGCAAGTTCGCTGAACACCACGGGCGGAAAAACACCTGCCCCCTCGCGTTGGTTCTTGCGAAAAGCGGGCGGGCCAATGACCCACCACTCTGGCAATGCTGCCATGGCCTTGGCGATTTGCGCATTGCGCTGATGAATGTCAGGTGCAATGCTGCCAGGATGAAGCAGGGCCGGGTCAGGGTAGGTGTTCATGGCAAGGACTTCAGCTCAATTGCAAATTGGCCGACTTGACTGCCTCGCCCAACCACTGCAAGTCTTTTTCGATGGTGGCTTTGAATGACGCACTGCCTGCAAATTTTGCATTCAGTCCCAGCGGAACATACTTTTGAACCAATGCAGGGTTGTTGACGGCCACGCTCATGGCTTTTTCAAGCGTTTCTATGACAGATGCGGGTGTGCCCGCAGGGGCCGCCAGGCCTCCCCAGTAATTCACCGTGGGAATGTCCATACCCTGCTCTTTGGCTGTCGGCAAATCAGGCAAGAATCCGATACGTTGTTCCGACAGGGCAATCACCGGTTTGAATTTGTCTTTGAACTGGATGATCAGTGGGGCTGCCAATGGCATGGCATGGATCTCCCCTTGGGCCAAGGCCAAGGCGCCATCTGGGCCTCCTTTGAAGGGAATGTTGTTCCCTGTGATGCCGACACGTTGCATGATGCTAACCATGCTCAAGTGTTCCATCGAGCCGGGGCCCGTCGAGCCGTAGTTGATCTTGCCTGGGTTGGCCTTCCCCCATGCAATCATTTCTTGCGTGGTCTTGAACGGTGCGTTGTTGGCAATGCAAAGCATGGTGTCTGTAGAGCCCATGTACCCCACCGGAATGAGTTGCTTGAGCATGTCAAAGCGTTTGAGCGAAGCCTGCACTGCGCACATGGTGGCGTTCAGGTGAATCAGGGTATAGCCGTCTGCGGGTGCGCTGGTGATGGCCTGGATGCCAATTTGATAAACCCCGCCGGGTCGGTTCTCCACCATGATGCTTTGTCCAAGAGGCTGCTGCAGAAACTCTGCCATCATGCGGACCGACACATCGGCTGCACCACTGGCAGGAAGGGGCACGATGATGCGAACGGGCTTATTGGGAAAAGCTGCTTGCGCTGCTGCAATCAGCGGCATCGGCAACAAGCTGGCTCCCAGAGCTTGCAGGGTCTGTCGGCGTGTCAGTGCATGGGTCATAGTGAGTCTCCTGTTTGTGGTGGTCAAAATCTTGGTAGATCGGTGAAATGTTCAGTTGAAAATCAAAGACCCGTCATCGAGTGCTGCCGCTGGAAGATCGTCTTTTTCTCTCCGGTAGTCTTGGAGGTGCACCCAAGGTGCACGATCGCCTTGGCGTGGCAACTGATGAATGCTGCGAGCCAGATAACCGGGATTGAAGTTGTCTGGCCGCACCCACGGGGCCAAGGTCATGCCCTGCTCTTCGGGGCGCAACTGCGGCACCACACTGCGAAGCCCGTGTGTGTCCATGTGATGCAACAGCTTGCAGACAAAGTCACCCAGCAAGTCGGCGCGCAGCGTCCAGCTGGCACGAAAATAGCCAAACACCCACACCAAATTGGGCAGGCCAGTGAACATGGCACCTCGCCATGTGACGCAGCCACCAAAATCCAGCGGTTGGCCATCGACTTGGAAAGCAATGTCGCCCAGTACGTTCAGGTTGAAGCCCGTGGCAGTGACAATCACATCTGCCGGCACAATCTCGCCGTTGCTCAGGCGGATACCTTCTGGCCAGAAGCGGTCAATTTGGCCAGTCACCACACTGGCTTGGCCGGTACGCACTGCCTTGAAGAGGTCGCCATTGGGCACAAAGGCCAGGCGTTGCTGCCAGGGCCGGTAGCTTGGCTTAAAGTGGAGATCGGCCAGGTAGGCGTGCTCTGGGCCCAGCGCCTCCCTCACGCCTGTCAGCAATTCAGCCGCCACCGCATCGGGTTCTTGGACACAGCGCTGCTGTATCTGGGCTTGATCGTGCAAGACCTTGCGACGCACGATTTCGTGGGTCCATTCGTGGGGGATGTCCAAAGCGCGCAGCGTGTCGGCCAGTTCGTTAGCGTTGCGGCCTGTGGCGAACCAAGTGGGCGAACGCTGCAACATGGTGACGTGTGCACAGCGGCCAGCCAGGGCCGGTACCAGCGTTGCGGCGGTAGCGCCTGAGCCGATCACCACCACGCGCTGACCGGTCAGGTCGAGGTCTTTCGGCCATTGCTGCGGATGCACGATGCGGCCTGCAAAGTCGTTCATGCCTGGCCATTCAGGGGTGTAGCCCTCCGCGTGACGGTAGTATCCTTGGCACATCCACAAAAAGTTGCAGCGCACTTGGCGGACGACAGGTCTGCCTTCGGGCTGCGTGTGCTGGATCTCCACAAGCCAGCAGGCCTCGGGCGATGACCAACGGGCCGACAGCACGCGGTGGCTGTAATGGATTCGCTCGCTCAGATGATGTTCACTGATGACCTCGTCCATGTAGTTCAGGATCTGCCCGGCTGTGGCGATCGGGTCACCACGCCAGGGCTTGAAGCGGTAGCCAAAAGTGAACAAGTCGCTGTCCGAGCGGGTCCCCGGATAGCTGTGTGTCCGCCAAGTGCCGCCAAAACTGGCCTGCGCCTCGACTAGCGCGAAACGCTTGTCGGGGCACTGCTGCTGCAAGTGGCAGGCGGCGCCCACGCCAGAGATACCGGCGCCGATGATCAGCACATCCAATTGCTCGGGCAACAGGTTCACGTCGGGCGCCTTGCTCATGTGGGGATGCGCACCATGAGTTCGGTGAACCCCCGCACAAAGGGCGAACGCACCCGCACCGGTTCGGCCACGACTTCGATGACGGGAAAGCGCTTTTGAATTTCTTCCCACAAGATCCGCAGTTGCATCTCGGCCAAGCGGTTGCCCACACAGCGGTGGATGCCAAAGCCGAAAGACAGGTGCTGTCGTGCACGAGGACGGTCAATGATGAACTGGCTCGCGTTGGGGATGGCCTCCTCATCGCGGTTGCCCGAGAGGTACCACATCACCACCTTGTCGCCTTTTTGGATGTGTTTGCCGCCCAGTTCAGTGTCTTGCAAGGCGGTTCGGCGCATGTGGGCCAGCGGCGTCTGCCAGCGAATGATCTCCGAGACCATGTTGTCCACAAGGGCCGGATTGTTTCGCAGCTTGTCCCATTCAGCCGGGTTATTGTGCAGGGCCAGCAGGCCGCCTGTCATCGAGTTGCGCGTGGTGTCGTTTCCGCCCACGATGAGCAACACCAGATTGCCCATGAATTCCTGCGGAGACATGTTCCGGGTTTCCGGGTTGTGGGCCATCATGGAAATCAGGTCGGAGCCAGGACTTGCGTTGACGCGCTCATTCCATAGGCGGGTGAAATAAGCCGCCATCTTGTGCAGTTCAGCCATGCGTTCTTCACGCGTTGGCGCATTGGGATCCACGTCCTTGTTGGCTGTGGCCACGTCTGACCAGTGGGTCAACAAGTGGCGATCCTCTAGCGGAAAGTCGAACAGGGTGGCCAGCATCAAAGTGGTGAGTTCAATGGAAACGTGTTGTACCCAGTTGAAGCTCTCACCTCGCGGCAGACCATCCAGCACCTTGCAGGTGCGCTCACGGATCAGCGTCTGCATATTCGCCAAGTTACCGGGTGCCACGATGGGCTGAACCGCCTTGCGTTGCACATCATGTCGCGGGGGGTCCATGGCGATGAACATCTGCAATGGTGCTTCACCCGGTGGCGGTTCAGAAATGGCAATGCCGCCTTGGCTCCAGTCCGAAGAGAAGATGCCGTGGTTCGTATCCACATGCATGATGTCCTGAAAACGCGTGACCGACCAGTAAGGCCCGAAAAGAGGACTGTGGAAGTGGTGAACCGGATCGTCACGACGAAGGCGTTCAAAGTAATGCCCCACGGTGTCGTTTTCAAAGTAATCGGCCGTGGCGGGGTCGATCTGATCGATCGGCATGGCAAAGGCTTCGGCACGGGCGGCTGCCTGTATTTCAGCGTGTGACAGTTTCATGGGGGATCCTTGTATGGGCTAGATTGACTGGGCCAGCGTCAGTGCTGGCCTTCGGGCATGTGGACTTCGATACCGTCGAGCTCTGAGGTCATGATGATCTGGCAGGCCAGACGAGAGGATGCGCGGCGCTCATTGCTGAATTCGAGAATATCGTGCTCATTCGTTTGCATGGCCGGCAAGCGCTCGGCCCAAGGCGCAGAAACGAAGACATGGCATGTAGCGCAGGCGCACTGGCCGCCGCAATCACCATCGATGCCGGGCACGCCGTTGTCGGTGGCCGCACGCATCAAGTTCTCGCCAATGCGGGTTTCGATGCTGCGACGCTGACCCTCAAAGCTGATGAAATGGACTTGTGACATAGGTAAGTTCTTTCAGGACAATTCAGGAAGGGGTTGACTTGCGCATGGCCTCAATCTGTTCGCGAGTCACGCCGAGCGCCTGACTCATGGGGCTCGTGGTGTGAGGATCCCAGCTGTGGCGGGGTCCCATGGTGATACCCCCGTCCACCGTGATGTGGGTGCCGGTGACAAAGCGCGCAGCGTCACTGGCCAGGTAGAGCACGGCCTCAGCAATATCCTGCGGATCGCCTGAGCGGCCAATCGGGTTGGCTGTGCTGCTGTGGTCTCGCACACGATCTGCCAGGTCCTGCGAGGCCTGTGCGTCCATGCCAAACAGGCCGCCGAAGATGCTTGTTGCAATGAACCCCGGGACCACTGCGTTGATGCGAATATTCAACGCTGAAAGTTCAGCCGCCGCCACGCGGGTGTAGTGCAGCACGCCTGCCTTGGCCACCGAATAAGCGAGCGGGGCATAGCCCGCCTGCAAGGCCGAAATAGAAGAAGTGTTAACGATGGCGCCTGCACCGCGCTTGACCATGTGGGGCACGGCGTAACTGGCACCTGCAGCCACTGAGCGCAACAAGAGGTTCTGGGTGTCGTCCCATGCTTGTGCATTGAACGCTTGAACGCCTGCCATGGTACCAATGCGACCTGCATTGCTGAAAAGAATGTCCAGCCCGCCAAAATGCTCGGCAGCACTGTCGATGGCAGCGCGCAACTCATCCAGCTTAGTCACATCGCAGTGCGCAAAGTGCAGCTGGCCTGCGTATTGCCGTTGCAATTGTTCGCCCACCTCGTCTTGTACGTCTGCAGCCACCACCTGAGCGCCTTCGGCGAGAAACAGCTCGGTGGTGGCCAAGCCGATGCCCGAGCAGGCGCCGGTGATCACGGCGACTTTGTTGTGGAGTCGTTTCATGGGTCGCTCCTTCAGTCAAAGACGATCACGTTGCGGGCGATGCCGCCTCGCTGCAGGGCTGCAAATCCGTCGTTGATCTGATCCAGCTTGAGCCTGTTGGAAACCAGCTGGTCGAGCTTCATTCGACCCTGCATGTGAAATTCCACCAAACGGGGGATGTCCAGGCGAAAGTGGTTGGAACCCATCATCGTGCCCTGAATGCGACGCTCGCGCAGAAAGTCAAAGCCGTGCAACTCGATCTTGGTACCCAGCGGAATCATCCCCACAATGGTGGACAAACCCCGCGGACGCAGCATGGCGAACGAAGCCTCGGTGGTGGGCTTGAGACCAATACACTCAAAGGCGTAATGCACCCCGCCTTTTGTCATCTCGATGATCTTGGCGACCATGTCTGGGTCTTTGGCATCCATGCCATCGGTCGCACCGAATATCTTGGCCA
>CANBWK010000129.1 GCA_947373105.1 Comamonadaceae bacterium
CGTACTTTGAGCACAGGTACCGCGGGCTCTTCAGGCACGGCGGTAACGGGTGCGGTGCCGGGCCTGAGCAGTGCCAATGCGCCTTGGTGGATTGTGGGCGCGGCAACGCAGTACCACACGGTCCAAGACCATGCGAAGGTCAAAGTGGCTTATGACTTCAGCCCCACTGTGCGCGCGACCTATTCGCTGGGCATCTGGCAAAACACGTCCGAGGGCCGGCCACAGTCTTACCTGACCAACGCCTCGGGCCAAACAGTCACCAGCGGCGTCATTAACATTGGTGGCCGAAACTACGCGGCGCTCACGGGTGGTGACTTTGCGCTCACCAACGAAAAACTCAGCCACACCTTGCACGGCCTGTCGATCAAGAGCCGCACGCAAGGTATTTTCGACTGGGAAGTGGCCGCCAGCCTGTACGACTACGGCTCGGACACCAAGCGCCAGAATGTTGGCAGCAACACCCTGCCCAACGCAGCATCAGGTGGCGCGGGCACCATCGCCGACGGCTCGGGCACGGGCTGGAACAACCTGGCTTTGCGCGGCACCTGGCGGCCTCAAAGCCCCAAAGGGGAACACGTAGTGGATTTTGGCGCGCAGTTAGACAACTACAAGCTGCGCTACCTGACCTCCAACATCGCGGACAACTGGACCACCGACGCGGCGGGCAAAGGCGTCAGTGATTTGGCCAGTGAAGTGGGTGGCCGCACCCAGCTGCAAAGCGTGTATGCACAAGATAGCTGGCGCTTTGCGCCTGACTGGCGTGCTGTGCTGGGCTTGCGGGCTGAGCATTGGAGCGCTACGCAAGGTTTGACGCGCTTCTCGGCCAGCAGCATCTTGGCTTTCGCAGACCGCAGCGAAAACCACCTGTCCCCCAAGGTGGCCTTGTCTAAAAAGATTGCAGAGGACGCCTTTGTCAAATACGCCGTGGGCCGCGCTGTGCGCATGCCCACCGTGAACGAGTTGTATGGCGCCACCTCGACCACCAACTCGCAGTACATCAACGACCCGAACCTGCGTCCTGAAAAATCGTGGACCCAGGAGCTGAGCTACGAGAAGAACTTGGACAAAACCCAGTGGCGTGTGACGGCGTTTGCCGAAGACACTCAAGACGGCATTTATTCGCAGTCGGTGGTCGACCCCGCTGCGGGCAAAACCATCAGCCGCGTGCAGAACGTGGACCGCATCCAAACCCGAGGCCTGGAAGGTGCCTTCACGGTGCAAGGTCTTGGTCGTGCGGGGCTCGATCTGACGGGCAGCATGACCTATGCCGATTCGGTGATCAAGGCCAACCAGGGCTTTGTGGCCGTGGCTGGAGACACCCTCGGCAAGATGCAACCCAACATTCCCAAGTGGCGCGCCACATTGTTGGCAGGCTACCGTTGGAATGCGGCTTGGACCAGCTCGGTGGCGGTGCGCTACAGCGGCCAACAGTTCCGCACGCTCAACAACGCGGATGTGAACGGCTACGCCTACATGGGCGTGAGCCCCTTCACCACCATGGACGTTCGCACCCGTTGGCAAATCACGCCCAAGCTGGTCGCCGCCTTTGGCATCGACAACCTGAGCAACGACAAGTACTGGAACTTCCACCCTTACCCCCAACGCAGCTACACCGCTGAGTTGAAGGCCAACTTTTAAAAAGAGGATTTGCAATGCATTTCATAAAAACCATCGTTACCGTATGCACGCTTTCGCTGATGAGCTTGGTTCATGCTCACACTGTGCTCGAGTACCAGGTCGCCACGGCGGGGCAATACTACAAAGCCACATTCAAGGTAAGCCATGGGTGTGGCAATTCGCCGACCCGGCAGATCGTGGTGGACATTCCCCTGGGTGTTCAAGGTGCCAAGCCCATGCCCAAAGTAGGTTGGCAACTGGAGGTGCTTCAAGAAAAATTACCCCAGTCCTATCTGAGCCACGGACGCACCACCACTGAAGACGTCACGCGCATCACCTGGACGGCCAAGACACGCGAAGACATGCTGCCTGCAAGTCATTACGACGAGTTTGTCTTGGTGGGTGTTTTGCCTCAAGCTGCTGGCATGATGTATTGGCCAGTCAAGCAAACGTGTGAGCAAGGCCGCATGGACTGGACAGAAATTCCGCAACCCGGTCAAAAGCTGTCTGATGTGAAGTCGCCTGCAGCTGCGCTCGAAATCATGCCTGCAGCGGGCGCTGCCGGGCACCAGCATTGATGGTTGACAATCAAGTAACAAAGGATTTGAACATGAACACATCACGTCAATACGCCGCCAGTTTACTGGCAGGTTTAATCGCTGCTGGATCTGCTTGGGGCCAGGTGAAAGTGGAGGACGCCTGGGCCCGTGCCACCGTGCAGGGCCAAAAGGCGACGGGTGCTTTCATGAAGATCACGGCACCACAAGCGACCCGTTTGGTTTCTGTCGTCTCACCGGTTGCGGGTGTGGCCGAAATTCATGAAATGAAAATGGACAACGGTGTGATGCAAATGCGTGCGCTGCCGGGGCTTGATTTGCCAGCCAACAAGTCTGTAGAGCTCAAACCCGGCAGTTACCACTTGATGCTGATGGATTTGAAAGCCCCATTGATGAAAGACAGCAGCGTGACGATGACTTTGAACTTCAAAGACGCCAAAGGGGTAGAAACCAAGCAGCAAATCAGTGTTCCTGTGAATACCGCAATGCCTGCCGGGAAAATGCCTGATCATGCCCATCACAAACATTGACAGGTCACTCCAGAAATAGCGTCAATTTCTCAGGCCAGCGGTTTGGTTTAAGCTTTGGCTTTCATCCACTGCCAGAGGACACTTCATGAGCGATACATCGGCTTTCGGTTTCGGCCAATTCGTTCCCGGTTTTGACTTTCTGAAAAACCTGGCGCAGTCGTCGCAACAGGCCAACCCTGGTGCGGCCTCTGCCATGCCCAACATGGGCAGTTGGGTGGCGCCAACATTGAGCATTGAAGAGCTGGACAAACGCATTCAGGAGCTCAAGGCGGTTCAGTTCTGGCTGGACCAAAATGCCACGGCACTCAAAGCCACCATCCAGGCGATGGAAGTGCAAAAAATGACCTTGTCGACCTTGCAAGGTATGAATGTGAACATGGCGGATCTGGCCAAGGCTTTTACGGCCAGCGTACCCGTTCCGCCGGCGGCCAAATCGCAGCCACAACCTGCGACCCGAGCCCCAGAGCCCCCTGCGCCAGAGGCAGTGCCCCCAACCGATGGCGCGGCGGCCAAACCTGCTGTCGACCCGATGCAATGGTGGGGTTCGCTCACACAACAATTTCAAAACATAGCCGCATCGGCCCTCAAGGACGTGGCCGCACAAGCACTGAAAGATACACCTCAAAAAACCACCGCTAAATCAGCGGCAGCTAAAAAGACAGCTGCGCGTAAAACGGCTGCCAAAAAAGCACCAACACGTCCGCGAACATGAGTCTTTTTCCTTTCGGGCACGCCACGCATCCTCAGTGGCCGATGGCGGCGGGTTTGGTGTTGGCACAGTTACGTGCCCAAATGACTTTGGTAGGTCATGCCAGTCATCCGCGTTTGGGGCTTTTGTACATCACCGATCATTACGCTGCGCATGCGCAAGAGATTCTCGACCATTTGCGGGCTGAACTCCCGCAGGTGCTTGATTGGTCAGGGACGGTGGGGGTGGGCATTGCCGTCAACAACGCCGAGTATTTTGACGAACCCGCCATGGCGCTGATGCTGTGTGATGTGCCCGTTGATCAGTACCGCGTATTTTCCGGCGTGGCACCTTGGCCTTCAGATTTTCAAGTGCAAGCGGCTTTGGTGCATGCCGATGGACAAACGCCTGACATCACGGAGCTGATTGCCGAATTGGCTGACCGCACCGCAAGCGGTTACCTGTTTGGGGGTTTGGCGTCCAGCCGACATCACACTGTGCAGTTTGCGCAAAGCCATCAAACGCAGTCAGTCGCCAATGACCGGGGCGTGTTTAAAGGTGGGTTGAGCGGCGTTGCCTTTGGGCAGGAAGTGGCCTTGGTGTCCCGCGTCACGCAAGGGTGTCGCCCGATTTCCGCAGAGCGGGTCGTGACCGAGGCCGAAGGTCATGTGATTTATCAGTTGGATGGGCAGCCTGCGCTGCAGGTTTTATTGGACGATTTGAAGGTGTCACTTGCACAACCACAACATGCCTTGCAGGCGGTGCGTTCGACCTTGGCGGGCATCAGTCCTTCTGGGGGCGCAGGCGTGGGCAAGACGGGCAGTTTTGGCGAGGATGTTGTCGTGCGCCATATTGTGGGTTTGGACCCGGCCCGCCAAGGTGTGGCCATAGGCGATCAGTTGTCGGCGGGTGAAAAAATCACTTTTTGTCAGCGCAATGCGCAAGCTGCCAAGGGCGACTTGATGCGCATTTGCGCTGAAATTCGCGAAGCGCTGGAGCCCGAGATGCTCTCGCTTGACATGGCCCATGCCTTTGCAGCCAGCGATGCACAAGCTGCGCCACATCCTGCGCGGCGCATGGCGGGAGCGGTGTATGTCAGCTGCACGGGTCGCGGCGGCCCCCACTTTGGTGGCCCCAGCGCTGAGATGCAAATCATCCGCCATGCTTTGGGCGATGTGCCTTTGGTCGGATTTTTTGCCGGCGGTGAAATCGCGCGCAATCGCTTGTATGGCTACACCGGTGTGTTGACGGTGTTCACAACGCAGGGCGATTGATTTCTGTAGGAGCTTGCCTGCAAGCGATGGATTTTCAGTAGGAGCTTGCCTGCAAGCGATAGGCGGTGATTTGTAAGCACAAGATCGCCAGCAGGCTGGCTCCTACAAAGAGGGGTCACACGCCACGAGCGCGGTCGCTTTTGAACTGCGCCCGGAACTGCGCAAACTGCCCCGCGTCGAGCGACTCGCGCACCTCCTTCATCAGGTTCAGGTAGTAGTGCAGGTTGTGGATGGTGGTCAACATGGGGCCGAGCATTTCGCCGCAGCGGTCCAGGTGGTGCAGGTAGGCCCGGCTGAAACCGCTGCGTCCGCCTTGGTCCCACGACACGCCACCGGAGCCTGAGGCGGCGTCGACAGGATGGCCCGCGCAGGCATAGCAGGTGCAGGTCGTGTCCAGCGGTTGCGTGTCATTTTTGTGGCGGGCGTTGCGCAGTTTGAGGTCGCCAAAGCGGGTGAACACCGTGCCGTTGCGGGCGTTGCGGGTGGGCATCACGCAGTCGAACATGTCCACGCCATCGGCCACGCCTTGCACCAAGTCCTCGGGCGTGCCCACGCCCATCAGGTAGCGCGGTTTGTGCGCGGGCAGGCGGTGCGGCGTGTGCGCCATGATTTGCAGCATCAGGTCTTTGGGCTCGCCCACGCTCACGCCGCCCACGGCGTAACCCGGAAAGTCCATCTCCACCAGCGCATCCAGCGATTCCTGACGCAGGTTTTCAAACATGCCGCCCTGCACGATGCCAAACAGCGCGTTGGGATTTTCTAAGCGTGCAAATTCGTCCTTGGAGCGCACGGCCCAGCGGCGGCTCATCTCCATCGACTTGCGGGCCTCAAGCTCGGTCGTCAAGTGCCCCTTGGTTTCGTAAGGTGTGCACTCGTCGAGTTGCATCACGATGTCGGAGTTCAAGATGGTCTGAATCTGCATGCTGACTTCGGGCGACATGAAGAGCTTGTCGCCGTTCACGGGGCTGGCAAAAGTCACGCCTTTTTCGGTGATCTTGCGCATTTGACCCAGTGACCAGACCTGAAAACCACCCGAATCGGTCAGGATGGGTTTGTCCCACTTTTCAAACTGGTGCAGGCCGCCAAAGCCTTGCATGATGTCCAGCCCCGGGCGCATCCACAAATGAAAGGTGTTGCCCAAAATGATTTGCGCCCCCATCTCGTGCAGGCTGCGTGGCATCACGCCTTTGACGGTGCCGTAGGTGCCCACCGGCATGAAGATGGGTGTTTGCACCACGCCATGGTTCAGGGTCAAGGTGCCCCGTCGGGCGTGGCTGGAAGGGTCTTTTTTGAGCAGTTCGAATTGGAGCATGGGATGGGCTTGAAGCTGAGGCCTGAATTGTAGGAGCTTGCCCTGCAAGCGATAGAGGGCTTTTGCAAATGTCGCATCGCCAGCAGGACTGGCTCCTACAAAGAACGCGCGAAGACTGCCAAGCTACCAAGCACTGTCTGAAGCAAGGCCGTGACCCGAAGCGACACCGCCCGTCGCACCCACTGTATATACTTGAATATCCCCACCTTGACTTGGAGATCCCATGCCTTTAGTGACCACGGACGATGGCGTTCAACTGCATTACGAAGAAGCCGGCACCGGCACTCCCCTGATTTTTGTGCACGAGTTCGCGGGCGACCACCGCAGTTGGGAGCCGCAAATACGGTTCTTCTCTCGCCGCTACCGCTGCATTGTGTACAGCGCACGGGGTTATCCACCGTCGGATGTGCCTGCGCAAGGGGCTGACTATTCACAAGAGCGCGTTTGGCAAGACTTGCGCTGTGTGATGGATGGACTGCAAATTCAGCAAGCCCATCTGGTGGGCCTGTCGATGGGCGCTTTTGCTTGCCTTCACTTCGGTTTGCATCACGGCACGCAAGGCCAAGCATCACGGGCTTTGTCGCTCACCTTGGCCGGCTGCGGCACAGGATCTCATCCTGCGGTGTACGCAGATTTCAAGGCTCAATCCAAGGTCTTGTCCCATGACATAGAAACCCTGGGCGCGGAGCATTTGGCCAACACCTACGGCATGGGGCCTTCGCGCCTCCAATTCAAGGCCAAGGATCCGCGTGGGTACATCGAGTTCAACCGTCACTTGGCAGAACATTCTGCGCTGGGATCGGCCCGCACTTCTCGCGGTTACCAGGGTGAGCGCCCGAGCCTGTATGCCTTGACAGATCAGATTGCCCAAGTCAATGTGCCCACCCTCATCATGACGGGCGACGAAGATGAACCTTGTCTGGAGCCTTCATTGATGCTCAAGCGCGCCATCAGCACTTCAGTGCTGGCCATGTTGCCAGGCAGTGGGCACGCCATCAACTTGGAAGAGCCTCAGTTGTTCAACCAACTGCTGGCCGACTTTCTGGCGCAAGTTGAACAGGGTAAAAACTTTGTTCGCCCGGTAGAAACCCGCCCTGCCAGCATCTGGGGGCCCAGCGGCGATCCACGGCGCTGATCGTGGGTCTGTCCCGGATGACAGTTTCAATCTCAGATGGAGCGCTCTGCCTGTGGCGCTGAGTCGTCACTGAACAGCTGGGCGATTTGACTTCTCAACCATTGGTGGCCCGGATCTTTGTGCAGCCGAGCATGCCAGAACTGGTGAATGGCACTGCTCTCGACTTTCAAGGGCAGTGAGCGCGTGGTCAAACCGAAAGCTGTGGTCACCCTTTGTGCAAAGCGCTCGGGCACGGTGGCGATCAAATCGGAGTGGCTCAGAACATCACCCAAGGCCACATAGTGCGGCACCGTCAGTCGGAACAGGCGTTGCAGCCCCTGTTTTTCCAAGGCCGCATCAACTCGGCCGTGACCGGTTCCCGCGGCAATGATGCGGACATGCTGGGCAAGCGCAAAGGGTTTGAGGGCCAAGCGCTCTTTCTGGGCCAGCGGGTGCGCTCTGCGCATCAGGCAGACATAGGCTTGGCGGAAGAGAGACTGCTGAAAGAAGCCTGCCTGCAACTGCGGCAAAAGACCCAAGGCCAGGTCGATGCGCCCTGAGGCCATGTCGTCTTTGAGAGTGCTTTGTGTGACGCTGACCACTTGCAATGTCACTTTTGGTGCGGAGTGGGTCAGCGCATCCATCAGCACAGGCAAGAAATACATCTCCCCCACATCCGTCATGGCCAATGTGAAGAGGCGTTCGCTGATGGCAGGGTCAAACGAGGCGCGCACATTGAGCGCTTGTTGCAAGCCATCGAGCGCCACGGACACCGGTTCGGCCAGCTGTAAGGCGTAAGGTGTGGGTTCCATGCCTCGTTGGGTTCGCAAAAACAACGCATCACCCAAGCCAATGCGCAGACGGCCCAGGGCACTGCTGACGGCGGGCTGGCTCATGTCCAGGGTCACAGCGACTTTGGAGACACGTTTTTCACGCAGCAAGTGGTGAAACACGAGCAGGAGGTTCAGGTCGAGTCGGGCGAGTTCCATGCGGGGTCTTGTATTATTTGAAATTCAAATGATGATTATCTTTGAATTTCGATTTACGGAATTGATGGGATTGCGCATGATCAGCGTCAAGTTTTGTAACACGTTGGCTGTCGGTGACCGTAGGTCGGTGGCTTTAGCCCCGACATCTTCGAATTCGACAAACATTCCTGTCGGACCTGAAGGTCCGACCTACAAAAGCCTCAAACAGAAAGACACGCCATGACTGAGCAGCCCATTCACTGGGAAACGGACGGCACCAGCCGCATTCCGTTCGCCGTGTACACCGACGAAGACCGGCACAAGAAGGAGCTGGAGCGCTTCTTTTATAAGAGCCACTGGAGCTATGTGGGCTTGGAGGCCGAGATTCCGAACGTGGGCGATTTCAAGCGCACCGTGGTGGGCGAGCGATCAGTCATCATGACGCGCGCAAGCGACGGCCAAATCCATGTGGTTGAAAACGTCTGTGCGCACCGCGGCATGCAGTTTTG
>CANBWK010000130.1 GCA_947373105.1 Comamonadaceae bacterium
TTCGACTCGCTGGCCGCGCCATCAGGAGCCGGGCCTTGGCTGGATTCGTCAAGCTGCATTGCCATCCTCTCGAAAGAACAGAGAAATCGCGCCGGGGGACTATTTTCCTGACGCAAACCCTTGTCGGATAACGATTTTCCGTTCAAGGGGGAGTAAACTGGAGCATAGCAGAAGCAAGGATCAACCGATCCCCTTCTAGTCCCCCTGAGGGGCGTAGAAAGATGGCGGAACATGGCGGCAAATGAGGGAGCCAACAGGCCTAGAAAGTGCTGTAAGTGATTGAATGACAACGGAAAAACAAGAAATCGACGGACAGGCATCAAACGCACCCAGCGGGGGCTTGGACACGTCTAAACACACCCCCATGATGGCCCAGTACCTGGGCATCAAGGCGGAGTACCCGGACACGCTCGTGTTCTACCGCATGGGCGATTTTTATGAGCTATTTTTTGCCGATGCAGAGCGTGCCGCCGCTTTACTCGACATCACCCTCACAACCCGCGGCCAATCGGCAGGTCAACCGATCTCGATGGCTGGGGTGCCCTTTCACTCCGTTGAAACTTACCTGGCACGCCTGATCAAATTGGGCGAATCGGTCGCCATATGCGAGCAAGTCGGCGACGTGGCCACCAGCAAAGGGCCCGTCGAGCGCAAAGTGGTTCGGGTGGTCACACCAGGCACCCTCACGGACACCGCTTTGCTGGCCGACAAAACCGAATCGATTTTGCTGGCCGTGCATCAAGGCGCTCGCAACCGTTGCGGCCTGGCCTGGCTGAGCGTCACGCAAGGTTTTTTGCATCTGGCCGAATGCACACCAGACGACTTGCCCGATTGGCTGGACCGCATTGCCCCCAGCGAGTTGCTGGCCAGTGCCGGTGTGACGCCTGCTTTTGAACAACGGCTCAAATCGTTCAGACAAAACACCCGCACCGCCAGCCTGTCACTCACGCTGCGGCCCGATTTTCAGTTCGATGCCGGTTTGGGTCAACGCAAACTCTTGGAGCAACTGCAAGCCGCCAGCCTGGCCGCTTGGGGCGCTGAAGCCTTGCCCGAAGCCCATGCCGCTGCAGCTGCGCTGCTGACTTATGCCGAACACACCCAGGGCCGGGCACTCACCCACGTCAAACACATTCGGGTCCAAAAGTCGGACGAATGGATCGACCTGCCCAGCACCACCCGGCGCAACCTGGAGCTGACGCAAACCCTGCGCGGCGAAGATTCGCCCACTTTGTTTTCGCTCATCGACACCTGCATGACGGGCATGGGCAGCCGCATGCTCAAAAGCTGGCTGCTGACGCCGCCCCGCCAACGGCACATTGCGCGCGAACGCTTGCAAGCGCTGCAACAACTCAAAGGTTTGAGCGGCGAAGGCCCTTGGAGCCGCTTGCGCGAACAACTCAAAGGCGCCAGCGATGTGGAACGCATCACCGCCCGCGTGGCCTTGCGCCAAGTTCGCCCGCGAGAGTTGGTGGCCTTGAAGCACGCTTTGTTCAAGTGCTTGCAGTTGTCAACTCAGTTGGCCGAGCTGCACGCCTCGCCCTCGACAGGCACGGTCAACTTGCTGTCCCAGATGGCGCAAGCCCTGCAACCGCCTCAAGGACTTGGCGAATTACTGCACCACGCTTTGTTGGAAGAGCCAGCAGCGCTGGTGCGCGACGGCGGCGTGATGGCCGATGGCTTAGACGCCGACCTGGACGAGTTGCGCGGCATCCAAACCAACTGCGATGCGTTTTTGTTGGCGCTTGAAATCCGCGAAAAAGAACGCACCGGCATCAACAACTTGCGAGTGCAGTTCAACCGAGTGCATGGTTTTTACATCGAAGTCACTCAAAGCCAGTTGGACAAAGTACCCGACGACTACCGCCGCCGCCAGACACTCAAAAATGCCGAGCGCTTCATCACGCCCGAGCTCAAGACCTTTGAAGACAAAGCCTTGTCAGCACAAGAGCGTGCCTTGGCCCGTGAAAAATTCTTGTACGAATTGCTCCTGGACCAATTGCAGCCGCATGTCCAAGCCCTGACTGCTTTGGCCCATGCCATGGCCGCGCTGGACGCTTTGTGCGCCTTGACCGAGCGCAGCCTGACCCTCAATTGGTGCGAACCGCAATTCACCAACGAGCCCTGCATCGAAATTAGGCAGGGCCGACACCCGGTGGTCGAAGCGCGTTTGGCCGAAACCTCGGGCGGCAGCTTCATTGCCAACGACACGCTGCTCACGCACAAGCAGCGCATGCAGATCATCACCGGGCCGAACATGGGCGGTAAATCTACCGTCATGCGGCAGGTGGCATTGATTGTGCTTTTAGCCAGCATGGGCAGTCACGTGCCCGCCAGCAGTTGCCGGCTCGGGCCGATCGATGCGATTCACACCCGCATTGGCGCAGCGGACGATCTGGCCAACGCCCAATCCACCTTCATGCTGGAGATGACCGAAGCATCACAAATTTTGCACAGCGCCACGCCGCACTCTTTGGTATTGATGGACGAGATCGGTCGCGGCACCTCGACCTTTGACGGCCTGGCCTTGGCCAGCGGCATTGCCGCACACTTGCACGACAAAACACAAGCCTTCACTTTGTTTGCCACACACTATTTTGAGTTGACCGAGTTTCCCGCCACCCACCATGGTGCCGTGAACATGCATGTGAGCGCCACCGAGTCGGGCAACAGCATTGTGTTTTTGCACGAACTGCAACCCGGCCCGGCCAGCAAGAGCTATGGCATTCAGGTGGCGCGTTTGGCCGGCATGCCTGGTGGCGTGCTCAACCAAGCCCGCCACACCTTGGCCGCCCTCGAAGCCGGTGCCAGCGAGGCGCAGCAACAGGTCGACCTGTTTGCCGCGCCGCCTGAAACAGAAGCGACTGGCCCAACACCTGTGGAAGCGGCGCTGGCCCAAATCAACCCCGATGCCTTGAGCCCACGCGAGGCGCTCGATGCCCTTTACGCCTTGCTGCGCTTGCTGGAAAGCAGCGCCTGACTGACCAGGAGCGAACCCCAATGACCTATTGCACCGCCATCAAAACCCGCGCAGGTTTGGTATTTTTGTCCGACTCCCGCACCAATGCGGGACTCGACCAGATCAGCACATACCGCAAGATGATCATTTATGAAAAAGCGGGCGACCGCTTCATGGTCTTGTTGTCGGCCGGCAACCTGAGCATTTCGCAGTCGGTGCGTGAAATGCTGCAAGTCGAAAAACTCGTCGAGAACGACCACGATGAACCCTTGACCATCTGGAACGTCAAAAGCATGTTCGATGCCGCACGGGTACTCGGCTCGGCCATTCGCCGTGTGCATGAACGCGATGCCGATGCCTTGCGTGCCGGTGGCGTGGACTTCAATGTGTCGATGATCTTTGGTGGCCAAATTGCAGGCGAAGGCATGCGCTTGTTCCAGGTTTACTCGCCCGGTAACTTCATTGAAGCGACTGACGAAACACCCTATTTCCAAATTGGCGAATCCAAATACGGCAAGCCCGTGCTGGACAGGGTCATCACACCCGAGACGCCATTGGACGAAGCCGCCAAGTGCGCCTTGGTATCGATGGACTCGACCCTTAAATCCAACCTTTCGGTGGGCTTGCCGCTCGACATGGCGGTCTATGAAGCCGACCGTTACGCCAGCGACCGCGTGATTTGCATTGACGAGAACAACCCCTATTTCAAGATGCTGCGTGACAGTTGGGGCCACAAACTGCGCGACATGTTTGACAGCATCGAAGACCCCATGTGGCATGGCGGCGCAACCGAAGTGCCCTTGATGGTGCACACCTACCGCAGCCAGCCTCTCAAGAAAATTACCACACCGCAAGAGAAGTTGATCTGATGCCGAAAGTCATTTTCTCGCACGGTAACAGTTTTCCAGCCAGCACTTACAAGGTCATGCTGGACAGTGTGCGTCAGCGTGGCTTTGGTGTCAGCGCTATCGAGAAATATGGCCACGACGCCGCTTACCCCGTGACCAACAACTGGCCGCATCTGGTGCAGCAACTGGCAGACTTTGCACAAGCGCATTTAGACACCAAAGGCGAGGCAGCCTACTTGGTCGGCCACTCGTTGGGTGGATTGCTCAGCCTGATGTGCGCCATCAAGCACCCCCATTTGGCAAAAGGCGTCTTGTTGTTGGACTCCCCCATTTTGGGAGGGTGGCGAGCAACCACCGTTGGCTTGGCCAAAAAGACTTCGCTGATGGGCTCTATTTCACCTGGCCGGGTCAGTCAATCTCGCCGCATGCACTGGCCAGACAAAGCCACGGCCATGGCGCATTTCCAGCACAAAAAAGCATTTGCTAAATGGGCGCCGCAAGTGCTGCAAGACTACATTACCTATGGCACCGAAGAATTGGACGGAGAACAAGTTTTGACCTTTGACCGTGATATTGAAACGGCCATCTACAACACCATCCCGAACAAAATTGAAAGCATGATCAAGCGGCATCCGCTTAAATGCCCCGTCTCCTTCATTGGCGGTACGCATTCACGCGAAATGCGTTTGGGCGGCATGAGCAACCTGCCGCAAATCACCAAAAGCCGCATCATGATGCTCGACGGCTCACACCTGTTCCCCATGGAAAAACCCCTGGCCGCGGCCGCGGCCATAGAAGCCGCGCTGCGCAACCTCGGCGCAACCCCCACCCCCATTGTGTAGGAGCCAGCCTGCTGGCGATGGGCGGCAATGGCTATCAACAACCGATCGCTTGCAGGCAAGCTCCTACATAATCGCCCTGTATTTGTAGGAGCCAGCCTGCTGGCGATGCAGAATCTCTGTAAGCCAGCCTGCTGGCGATGGGCGGCGCTCAAGCCGCCCAGGTCACCCAGCCCATTTGTGCGCTGACCAGCACCACAATGCCAAACGCAATACGGTACCAAGCAAACACCTCAAAGCTGTGGGTAGAGATGAACTTGAGTAACCAGCGCACGCAGACCCAAGCGCTCAAAAACGACACCACCAGCCCCACCGCAAACATCGGCACATCGGCCAAGCTGAGCAAGGCGCGCTCTTTGTACAGGCTGTAAGCGCCCGCGCCGATCAAGGTCGGGATCGCCAGAAAGAAAGAAAAATCCGTAGCCGCCTTGCGCGACAAGCCCAGCAGCATGCCGCCAATGATGGTCGCACCACTGCGGCTGGTGCCCGGGATCATGGCCAGGCATTGCACCAGGCCCACCTTCAGGGCGTCGCGACCGCGCAGATCGTCCACCGACTCAAGGCGCACCGCACTCGCGGGACGGCGCTCAGCCCACAAAATAATGAAGCCGCCAATGATGAAGGTGGTGGCCACCACCCACGGCGTGAACAAATGCGCCTTGATGGCTTTGCCAAACAGCAAGCCTAAGACCACGGCCGGCAAGAAACCCAGCACCACGTTCATCACCAAGCGCTGGGCGTCGGCGTTGTAACGCACCGCCCACAAGGTGTGGCGAATTTTGGCCCAGTACACAATGATCACCGCCAAAATCGCTCCGGTCTGGATGGCAATGTCAAACACCTTGGCCTTGTCATCGTCAAAGCCGAGCAAAGCTCCCGCCAAAATCAAATGACCTGTCGAAGAAATGGGCAAAAATTCAGTCAAGCCCTCCACCAAACCCATCACGGCGGCTTTGAGCAACAATAAAGAATCCACAAGCACTCCTGAAATCAGTTGTGAATTATCGCCGCAGTGATTCGCCAAGCCATCAACCTGACCCTTACAAGCCCCACTGCCCCATGCGATCTGTTCAACAAACAACCCGAACCGGAGCCTTGACCATCATCGTCATCTGGCTGGCCGTGGTCGGCGCGCTCTACTTTGTATTCAACCGGATCGAAAAGAACCGCGAAGCTCGCCTTAAACCCTACGCACTGAGCTCAGGCGAATTGGTCATTCCGCGCCAGCGAGACGGGCATTTTCATGTCGAGGGCGAAGTCAACCACCAGCCCGTCAGCTTTTTGGTAGACACCGGGGCCAGCCATGTGAGTGTGAGTAAAGCCTTGGCCCAAAAGGCGGGGCTGCCTCCTGGCCAGGACATCACCCTCAGCACGGCCAACGGCCAGATGGCAGGCCAACTGGTTCAGAGCGTGCCCGTGCGCGCCGGCCATCTGGTGCTCAACACCACGACCGTCACCGTAGGGCTTCAAGGTATGCCGCCTGAACAAGCGCTGCTGGGCCAAGCCTTTTTGAAACACTTTGACGTCGAAATCCGGCGCGACGACATGGTTCTGCGCCCGCGTCCCTGAGACGCCGCTATGACTTACGAAGGTGCATTTCAAAAGACATGGCGCGGTGCATCAGATCGGCGCTCCAACCGTTCCCTTTGGGTCGTATTCCAACCCCAACCCCCTTCGTTTCTGTGGGGTTGTGCAACAGGCATGGGTGTGAACGGGTAGGGGCGGTTCGGTTGCACATACACAGGCTGCGGTTGCACGAACACAGGCCGAGGCTGCACGAAAACCGCTGAGGGTTGAGAGTACACCGGATAGTGGCTGCTGTTGCTATAGCCATACCCATACCCCTGATGCGGGGGGACCACACAAGCTGTCAAAACCACCGACAGACTCAGTGCTGAGGCCAGCTTAAAAACAGAACTCAGTCGATTGAGAAGAACTTGATTTGACATGGGGTGCTCCTTTCAAAGCCTGCGAGACACCTATGTCCCGCATACCTTTAGCGCACCAGCGTATTGACTGGACGACAGCGGCAGTCAAGCAAACGTGTCAGATCGTTACAAGCTTTCAGCACTTCATGCCTAAGCAGCTTGTGTAAGTCTGTGGCGATGGCGGCGCAAATGCAAAACTGCCAAATACAAAGACGCCACTTGCAGCAACGCACAAAAGTAAAACGGCGCGCCAATGCGCCAGTCACCTTGTGGATAGTGCGACACCATGGCCAACATGGGGGCACCCAACAAGGGCGCCACCACCGCCATCAGTCCATTGAGTGAGCTCACAGCACCCATGGTCTGCCCTTGGCTTTTGCTGTCGGCCGCTGAAGAAATCATGCTTTGCACGGAGGCCGTCACTGTGCCTCCTAACAAATTGACCGCGATCACTGCGTACATCATCCAGCCTTCGGTGGCTGCGCCCCACAGGGTGTAGCCCATGACGGAAGACACCAAACCCCAAATGGCCAGCTTTTGCGGCGAAAAGCGCTTGAGCAAACGCCCCAGTAACACCCCTTGCACCAGCACCGCCACAATGCCCACCACAGCCAAAGACCAACCGTTTTCGCGTGGCCCCCAGCCAAACTTGAAGCTGTTGTAGAGCACCCATACGGTGTACAACACAAACTGCGCCAGTCCGCTAAAGGCCACCACCCCCACCAAAGGCCCCACGCCTTTGAGTTGCCCCAGCTTGCGCAGCGATGTAGCCGGGTTGGCCGAACGCCAGCTGAAGGCCTTGCGCTTGTCCACAGGCAAGGACTCGGGCAACACAAAGTAGCCGTAAAGCAAATTGATCAGGGTCAGGCTGCCCGCCAAGTAAAACGGCAAATGCAAATTCACCGCCCCCAACAAGCCCCCCACCACCGGCCCGACGATGAAACCCACACCCATCATGGCGCCCAGCAAACCAAAGCGTTTGGCCCGCTCCTCGGGCGCTGATATGTCGGCCACATAGGCATTGGCAATGGCGACGTTGGCCTGCATGGCACCGCCCAGCGTGCGGGCGATGATCAAACCGATCAAAGAAGTGGTCATGGCCGTGCCAAAAAAGCTCACCCCCAAACCCATGAAGCCCAACAACATCACCGGCCTGCGCCCGTAACGGTCAGACAAGGCCCCCAAAATCGGCGCAGCTACAAAGTTGGACAAACCAAACGCCGCAGCCACCACGCCGTACCAAAACGCCTGATCGGCCGGTTCTGTGGCAAAACTGGCCACCAAAGTGGGCAACACCGGCACGATCACGCCAATGGCCGCCATGTCGATCAGCACGGCAATCATGATGAAAGGCATGGCCGCCTCACGGGAACGAAGAGTTTGAAACATGGGGGGAAATCGATTCAAGGAAGAAAGACCAGGCCAGAGCGGCAAGGCTCTATTTTATAAAGCCTTTGGCCTGAATGATGCGCCCCTCCTCTAAAATCAAGCCATGACATCTCTCAACGATAAAGCTCCTTCGACTGCAGCCCCCGCCGGGACAGAACACAAGGTGAGCAACTTCCTGCGTCAGATCATCGACAAAGACATCGAGCAAGGCACTTATGCCAACCGCCGCTGGGCAGGCAGCCCTGGCGACGCCGAGCACCACGCAGCGGGTGACCCTGACCCAGCCAAGATCCGCACCCGCTTTCCGCCCGAACCCAACGGCTACCTTCATGTGGGCCACGCCAAAAGCATCTGTATCAACTTCGGGCTGGCCAAGGAATACGGCGGCGTGTGCCACCTGCGCTTTGACGACACCAACCCCGAAAAAGAAGACACCGAATACGTCAACAGCATCATCGACGC
>CANBWK010000131.1 GCA_947373105.1 Comamonadaceae bacterium
ATGATCAGCACATATTTGATGGTGACAACAAAAATCAACGCCCAGGTAATCAATGAAAGCACGCCATAGACGGAGGGAGATATGTCACCGCCTGCGGGGATTCCGGCCGCTTCAATCGAGACTTTCAAGGCATAAAGCGGTGAAGTGCCGATGTCTCCAAATACAACCCCTAAGGCGCCTAACATCATGGCGCCCATCTTGGCGTGTGAAGTTCCACTTGCTGAATTTGAACTCATATCGTCTTTTTCCTCTTGGATCAATCTCTCGAATGTATCAAATTAATTGACAATGTCATGTTTTTAATTTAACTTGCGAAATGTGCTTAATTCATTCAATAAGGTCTTTATGTTGAAGTTGGCGTTTTCTGATCCCCATTCGGGTGTTTTCCGTGTCTGGAACAAGCTCATTGCGTTATTGATTTTTGTTTCATGCATTGTTTTGGCACTCGACTCCATACCCGAAGTTGCCAAAGACTATGAGCATTCCTTTTCTGTGATTGAGTGGTTTTCTGTTGCCATTTTCACTATTGACTACTTTGGACATATCGCCTTCTCAGAAAAAAAGTGGAGGTATGCCTTCACCATGTGGGGGATCATTGACCTGCTGTCCATCTTGCCTTCATATCTCATGCTGTTGAATTTGACTGCCTTGCAAGGCAGTAAAGTGTTGCGTTTGTTGAGGGTCGCAAGGGTCTTGCGGGTGCTGAAATTGGCGAGGATGATGACAGCAAATGGTAAATCAACCAATCCAGTTCTGGATAATTTGAAAATTTATTTCATTGTTCTGTTTTCTGTTTTGATGATCTCCAGCACCGCCATGTTCTTTGTTGAAGGCGAGTTGTATTCGCCTGAAGTTATGGTCGCTGGACAACAAGCCCTGGATCAGAAAGCCGCTCCCGGGGCTGAACCTGAAAAGTTCATGCCTACAGACCCGATCACGGGCAATGCCATTCCTGAAGACAAGCGTTTTTTCACCTCCATACCCACTGCCATGTGGTGGTGTATCGTGACACTCACGACTACAGGTTATGGTGATATGTTCCCTGTCACGGTGGGTGGGCGACTGGTTGCCGCAGTCACCATGTTGCTGGGCTTGGTTCTGTTTGGTATTTTGTTGAATGTGATCGGCAATACTTTGATGCTGGTACTTTTCGGCGAGAAGACCAAAGAGTAGAGAATCATTTGCTAACAAAAATGGTGCTTCAATGCACCATTTTTTTGTGTCAAAGAAATGCCTAGTGCACCAGATTAAGAACATTTGAGGCCCAAGCGTCACTTCTCGGACACATTGCCATTTAAAAAGCGATACGATGCGGGGCTTTGCATTTTTCTTATGCAATGTCATTTTTTTCAATGATTGACGAGATTTACATGACACTTCTTCAAAAACTCCAATGGCGCTATGCCGCCAAAAAAATGGACCCTGCGCAAGCAGTTCCTCAAGACAAAGTTGACCGTATTTTGGAAGCCATTCGTTTGACCGCGACTTCCAGTGGCTTGCAGCCCTATGAGTTGATTGTGGTGACCAACCCTGCAATCCGTCAAAAGATCAAGGATGTTGCCAATAACCAAGCTCAAATCATTGATGGCTCACACTTGCTGGTGTTTGCTGCTTGGGATGACTACACCCCAGAACGCATCAATATGATGTTTGATTTCACCAACAAAGTTCGTGGTTTTACCAATGATGGATGGGAAAGCTACCGCAACATGCTGCTTACCAAATATCCTGCTCGCGGTGCGGAAGCCAATTACCAGCATGCGGCAAGACAAGCCTACATTGCCTTGGGTACAGCATTGATTGCCGCCGCCGAAGAACAAGTTGACGCTACGCCCATGGAAGGCTTTGCGCCTGCCAAAGTGGATGAAATTTTGAATTTATCTGCCCGTGGCCTGCGCAGCGTTGTGCTTTTGCCTTTGGGTTACCGTGAAGAGGGTAAAGATTGGCTCGAAAAATTACCCAAAGTGCGCCGTGCGAATGACCAATTCGTGACTGAAGTCAAATAAGGTGACCAACATGATTCAGCGTCGCACGGTCTTATCGGCCGGCTTGTTGGGCGCGTCAATCACAACCTCAGTCTTCGGACAAGCCTTACCAACGCGTTCCATGCAAATCGTGGTTCCTGTTGCTGTAGGCGGTGGAACTGACTTGCTCGCGCGAACGCTGGGTCAAAAGGTTTCTGAAGTTTTGGGCCAACCTGTGGTGATTGACAACAAACTCGGTGCGGGTGGCAACATAGGCGCTGAGTTCGTGATGAAGGCCAAGCCTGATGGCCAAACCTTGTTGATCACCCCAGGCACGATAGCCACCAACGTTGCGGCTTACCGCAAGTTGCCTTATGACTTGACCAAAGATTTCCAGGCCATCACCTTGATCGGGCAAACACCTTCTGTTTTGGTGGTCCACCCGAGCGTGAAAGCCAACACGGTGAAAGAGTTTGCCCAATTGCTGCGCTCACAACCGGGCATACTCAATTTCGGTTCGGCGGGTACTGGAAGTCCGCACCATTTACACAGTGAATTTTTTAACCAGCTCATTGGCGCCAAGAGCAATCACATCCCCTATAAAGGCCAGTCTCAGGCCATGAACGATTTGCTGGGCGGCCAGATTCAGTATTTGTTCAGTCCCTTGCAAAATGCGCTACAGCAAATTCAGCAAGGTCGGGTTCGGGCGCTGGGCGTGGCGTCAGCGCAGCGCAGCACGCATTTGCCCAATGTGCCGACTTTCATTGAATTGGGTTACAAAGAAATGGATTTGGTTCATTGGTTTGCCGTGTTGGCGCCTGCCAATGTGCCACCAGCCACTGTGCAAAAGTTGTATGCGGCTTTTTCCAAAATTGGGAATCAAGCCGACACTAAGGACAAACTCACTCATTTGGGTTTTGAAACTCGGTTTACAAATCCCGCCGAAACCATGGACTTTATGCGCTCCGAGTTGGTCCGTTGGGCGCGGGTCGCCGCCTATGCCGGCATTCAACCCGAGTAAAGCGCCACGCTTCGTCGGGCCTCACTCTGTGAGGCCCTTGCGACTAGATTATTTAGGACCAAACGGATTGTTCAGCACGCCCGGCATTGGGTTCGGTCTGGGGGGCTGTCCTTGGGGCGCATCACTGAGCGTTTTCAGGAAAGCCACGACATCATCTATTTCTCTCTCAGAAAGCGCCGGACCAGAAGACGCGGGGCGGTTGAATGGCACACGGTCATTCACGATGTTGCGTTGGTAGGCAAGTGGCAGATCATTGGGTATGCCCTGAGGCCCATACCAACGCTTGGGGTTGCTGTTGCGTGTGGCATAAAAACTAACGACATCGCGTAAATTTGAGAAAACCCCGTTGTGCATGAAGGCATTTTTTTCTGCTGAGTTTCGCAACGAGACCATGCGGAACCGTCCACAAAAATCTTCAATGCTGACACTGGCTGGCACGTTACTGCTCAAAGCTGGGCGTGTCCGATCGGGCCCGCACAATCCCAAGTCGAAAAACGAGGGGTTGGCATTGCGTGGAATGGCTTTGTTGCGCGGAATGCCTGTGGCGTAGAAAGCAAAATCAGAAAAAAGAGAGTCTTTCGGGTTGGCAGAGTTGGGGTTCATGGTGTGGCATGAAGCGCAATTGCCTTTATTGGCATCCATGAAAATTTTCATGCCATTCAACTCTGGAGGCGCCAACTTGGCCCTGCCTTGAATGAACTGATCGTATTTGCTACTGAAGGCTTGCAAGTCCGGGGTCTTTTCAAAAGCAGCGATGGCTTCCCCTACCTTTTGGAAGGCCAGTGTAGGGTTGCTGAAAATCTTTGGGCCAAATTCATCTTTGAATTGTTTGGCATAGGGTGATGTCGCTATTTTTTGAAGAACGGCGGCACCGTCTTTGTTGTTCATTTCAAGCGGATTCAAAAATGGTCCCAAGGCCTGTTGTTGTGCCGTGTCCGAGCGGCCATCCCAAAAAAATCCACCTACCGCGTCAACATCTTCGCCCTCAACTCTGAAATGGAAACTTGGAATGAAATCGGTGTAGGCATTCGACATGGCATTTCGGCCACCCAGTGAAGTGGGTTTACTGCCCTTTGCCACCCCAATGGTGGAGCCATTGTTGCCAGCGAAGCCCAACTTGGCGACGTGACAATCTGCGCAAGACGTCCCCCGCGGCTCGGACAAAGCACGGTCATTGAAAATTTGATTCCCCAGATCTTCTAATCGCGTCATCTTTGGCTGCGCAAAGGCCGTCAGATTCAGACATAAGCAAAAAAGCGCAACAAAATGGATGCGAGTCGATTTCAGTTTCATGGTTCCTCCCGATTATTTTTAATATCGGTTTAACGCTTCACAACTTGAGTTGGATGACAGCCTTTTTTTAGTGCTCATGTCCAAATACTATGTATACTTATCATTCGCGAGTTCAATCATTCGATTCTTCCAAAAGGTGTCCTTGTGCAAATGGATCTAAAAACACGACCTGTCTTGATCGCGGGTGGTGGTATCGGTGGTTTGGCAACCGCATTGGCGCTCACGCGGCAAGGTTTTACGGTCAAAGTTTTAGAGCAAGCACCTGAGATAGGAGAGATCGGTGCGGGCATCCAACTGGGGCCAAACGCCTTTCACGCCTTTGATGCCTTGGGCGTGGGCGAAAAAACCCGCAGTCGCGCTGTCTACACCGACTATATGGTCATGCACGATGCGATCGATGAGTACCAAGTGGGCATGATTCCCACAGGCGAAGCTTTTCGTCAGCGTTTTGGCAATCCCTATGCGGTTATCCACCGTGTGGACGTGCACATGTCTTTACTCGAAGGCGCACAAGAAACCGGTAAGGTCGAGATCCTGACCTCTACGCGCGCACAGCGCATCGAGCAAGACGAAAACAGTGTGACGGTTTTTGACCAGCATGGTAAAGCGCATACAGGCCAAGCACTGATCGGTGCCGATGGTGTCAAGTCAGTCGTGCGTGAGAAATACGTCAATGACCCGGCCCGCGTTACCGGGCATGTGGTGTATCGCGCTGTAGTTGAGAAAAAAGATTTTCCTGAAGATCTGCAATGGAATGCAGCCAGCATTTGGGTGGGCCCCAATTGCCATTTGGTCCATTACCCCTTGCGCGGCGGTGAGCAATACAACGTGGTGGTGACCTTCCACAGCCGAGATAAAGAAGAGTGGGGCGTTCGAGACGGCAGCAAAGAAGAGGTACAAAGTTATTTTGAAGGCATTTGCCCCAAAGCCCGCCAATTGATCGATTTGCCCAAATCCTGGAGGCGTTGGGCTACGGCAGACCGAGAACCCATTGGTCAGTGGTCATTTGGGCGTGCCACTTTGCTGGGCGATGCAGCGCACCCCACCACCCAATACATGGCACAAGGCGCTTGCATGGCGATTGAAGACGCTGTGACCCTGGGGGAGGCTCTGCGCGTGCACGACAACGACTTTGTCAAAGCTTTTGATTTGTACCAACGGGCTCGTGTCGCACGAACCGCACGCATTGTTCTTTCAGGCCGAGAAATGGGCCGCATCTACCATGCCAAAGGCGTGGAGCGCTTGGTACGCAACGACTTGTGGCGTGGCCGCTCTCCTGAGCGGTTTTATGACGCGGTCGAATGGCTTTATGGCTGGAACGTCAGCAACTGTCTGTCCGCCGCTTCTCACTGAACTTGCATAAAAGGAGACAAACATGAATGATCTTGGCCGCCTCGAAGACTTGCCCGCAGACTATGTAGAAGAAATGCGCAAGGTCAATCTGGTCCCGCTGTGGCCCAGTTTGCGCGGGGTGTTACCCCCTTTGAAACCCAAACCACAAACGCGTGCCACGATGTGGGCGTATGCGGACATCAAACCGCTTTTGCTCAAAGCCGGTGAGTTGACCCCCATCGAAAAAGCCGAGCGCCGGGTGTTGGTGTTGGCCAATCCGGGCCATGGTCTGGACAAAATGCAAGCCAGTCCCGCCATGTACCTGGGTATGCAGTTGTTGTTGCCCGGTGAGTGGGCACCCTCCCACCGCCACACCCCGAACGCTGTGCGCATGATTGTGGAAGGCGAGGGCGCTTACACCACGGTGGATGGGGAAAAATGCCCCATGAGCCGCGGCGATTTGATTTTGACCCCAACAGGCTTGTGGCACGAACATGGGCACGACGGCACCGACGCCGTGGTGTGGCTCGATGTGCTGGACTTGCCGCTCGTCTACTACATGGAAGCCTCGTACCACATCAATGGTGATCGCCAGCCCACCAAACCTGATCGTGGTGACCGTGCTTATGCCGGTGGTGGCATGGTGCCAACGCAGGTTTTTGAGCGCAGCCACAAGGCTTATCCGATGTTGCGTTACCCCTGGGGCGAAGCCCGTTCTGCCTTGCTCAGGCTGGGACAAGACCGTCAGGACCTGGACTGCATTCAAATCACCTACGTCAACCCTGAAACTGGAGGCGATGCAGAAAATATTCTGGGCTTCTACGCGCTGATGTTGCGTCCTGGTCAAACCCTGAAATTACCTGCGCGCTCACCTTCATGTGTGTTCCATGTGATCGAAGGCGGTGCAGACGTGAAGATCGACGACCAAAGCTTTGCCCTCACCGAAGCAGACACCTGCTGTGCACCAGGCTACACACCTGTGACTTTGCACAACCGCCATGCCGACAAACCCACATTTATTTTCATGGCCGATGAATCCCCTTTGCACCGAAAACTCGGTGTGTACGAAGTCCGCAACTGATCCTCTATCAATGACCACTCAATATCTCTGGACCCCACCTGCTGTTCAATCTGTGGCCGTTCGCGGTCAAGCCGCACGACTGCCCATCAATCGATTGTTTTTTGTCGGACGCAACTACCATGCGCATGCTGTGGAGATGGGCAAACCCGTCGACAAATCGGTGGAGCGGCCTTTCTACTTCACCAAGGCCCCGCAAACTTTGACCCCCTCGGGCGCCACCGTGGCCTACCCGCCCGAAACCGCCAATTACCATTTTGAAATGGAGTTGGTGCTGGCCATTGGGACAGGCGGTTTTCGCATCAGCCAGGCCGATGCCCATCAGCACATTTATGGTTACGCATGTGGCCTTGACATGACCAGGCGCGACCTGCAGCTCGTCGCCCGAGATAAAGGCCGTCCTTGGGATTTGGGTAAAGACGTGGAGAACTCGTCTGTGTGCAGCGAGATCGTGCCCATGCACGGTATCGTCATTGACAAGGCCGATCTGTCACTGAGCGTGAACGGCCAAGTCAAACAACACTCCAATGTGGACAAGTTGATCTGGGATATCCGCGAAATCATCGCTGACTTGTCTTTGTTTTATCACCTGCAACCTGGTGACCTTATTTATACCGGCACACCTGAAGGCGTGGGCGCTGTGGTGTCTGGTGACAAGATCGAAGGTCAGATCGAAGGCGTGGGCACCATCAGCCTGAATGTAGGCGCCCCAGCATAGACAACCCTGATTGCTGTCCAAACGCATCTTGCTAACATGTGGCAATGACATTTGCCATTCTGAGCCCTGATCAAACAGCCGCCGCCTTACCCTATGCGCGGCTGGCTCTTGAAGTTACAGCCCTGCTAAGGGACGCCACGGTTCATGTACCGCCGCGCATTGTGCAAGCCTTGCAGGGCGGTGGCAGCTTGTTTGTCATGCCTGCAGCCGACAGCCAAGTGGCCATCACCAAACTCATCAGCTTCATCCCATCCAACGCAGAGCGCGGACTGCCCACCATTCAGGGCGATATTGTGGTTTTCGATGTGCGTACGGGACAGCGACAGATGCTGTTGGACGGACCCACGGTTACCGCCCGCCGCACGGCTGCTGTTTCATTGTTAGCCGCGCAAACATTGGCGCCCTGCAAAGAGGGCCCCCTGTTGATCGTTGGCGCAGGCGTTCAAGGCAGGGCACATTTAGAGGCTTTTCACCAGGGGCTGGGCGTACAGGACGTCTGGATTGCCTCTCGCCGCGAAACCAGTGCAAAAGCCTTGGTCTCATTTGCCCAAACGCTGGGCATGCGAGCACACTATGCCCCCGATGCCAATGCCGCCTTGGCATTTTGCCCCTTGGTCGTGAGTTGCACCCCCGCCCAGCAGGTGGTCTTGACATCGCCGCCCCGAAACGATGCCTTCGTGGCCGCAGTCGGGGCCTTTACGCCGACCATGGTGGAGTGGAGCGCAGCGGTTTGCCAGCACCTTGCCAGCATGGGCACCTTGGTGGTCGATACCCGCGACGCTGACCATGAAGCCGGTGATTTACTCCAAGCGGGTATCGATGTTGCGGCATTACCCACTTTGGGCGACGTGATCCAACAAACACCCATGTGGACGGACAGGGCATCTGCACAGCAGCTCCAAGCCGGCCCCGTGTTTTTTAAAAGTTGCGGATGGGCGGGTTGGGACCTGGCTGCAGCACGGTGCAT
>CANBWK010000132.1 GCA_947373105.1 Comamonadaceae bacterium
ATGGGCTCAAAACAAGCAGAATCAAATGCTGAAGCTGACCTGATCAAATCTGCGGTTCAAAGTTGGGCCCGTTCTTGGAGTCAGAAGGACATCAAAAAATATTTTGCAGCCTATGCCCCCAACTTCGCGCCACCGGACACTATGTCGCGAGCGAAATGGGAGTCCGAGCGCGAACTGCGCATCACTTCCAAAAAGAAAATCCAAGTCGAAGTGAGTAACTTTAAAATTGATGTCCAAGGCAACAAAGCCAAAGTCAATTTTTCTCAAGTTTATGAGTCAGACAATTTCAAAGGCAGCAGCCGAAAATCCCTTGAGTTGACCAAGCAAAGTGGCCGTTGGATGATTACCCGTGAGACAGTGAATTGAACGACAAGCCTCTTCAGTACAAGCAAGGGACGAACCCCGGCTCGCAGGGTCAACGTTCTCTGCGTCGTTTTGCTTGGACAATTCCCTCCTTGGTCACCTTAGGTGCTTTAGCAGCCGTGTGGTTGTTTTCTGGCAGTGCAAAGCAGTCTTTACAAGCAGCACAACAGCCCAGCGGTCTGTTCAGCAAATCTAAAACCGGCACTTGGAATTTGCAGTTTGACCCCTATGCCCTTCCCTCTTCGACCGTATTACACCCGAGTGCCACTGCCGAAGAAATGATTGAACACGTTTACGAGTTATTGCGGGCAAGTGATCGCTCGACTGCTTTGGCGCAAACTCAAATCTTGTTGGCTCGGCACCCTAATTTTCAACTTGCCCATTTGCTTCAGGCCGAGTTGTTGAATGAACAATCTGCAGCCCCCATAGACCCGAAATCGCTAGAGGGTAAAGAAACATCGTCAGGCCTCAATCGATACGACGAATTGCTTTTAGAGTCCAACCGCCGTCTGAATCGACCACAAGCTGCCTCATTGCAAGGCCTGATACCCCGCAATATCGTCAGTCTATCCCCTCAAAACCCCTATTTCATAGCGGTGGACACCTCCAAATCAAGGCTTTACTGGTTTGCAAACAAGACGATTGATCCTCTCAAACCTCAACTTAAATTGTTGCTTGAGACCTATGTCTCCGTAGGTCAAAAAGGCATCGGAAAATCACGTGAAGGCGATGGAAGAACCCCGTTGGGCGTGTACTTCGTGAACAAAAATTTGAAAGGTCAAATGTTGCCTGATCTTTACGGCGCGGGCGCCTTGACCTTGAACTACCCTAATGCGCTGGATCTGATGCGGGGTCAAACGGGTTCCGGTATTTGGTTGCATGGTACCCCCAGCGAGCAGTTCTCTCGGGCGCCATTGGCAACGGATGGTTGTGTGGTTTTATCCAACCCCGATATGGACCGTTTGCTTCATCTGAAAAACGTTGAAAAAACGCCTGTCTTGATCACGGAAAAATTAGAATGGGTCTCTTCTGACCGGGTGGCCAATGACCGTGAAGCCTTCAAGAAAGCTTTGGATCAATGGGTGCGCGATCGTCAAACTTCCAATTTAGACGGACTCAAAAACACGTACAGCGAGCAATTCCAACGTGATGGCAAAGGCCTTTCAGCTTGGTGGCCGGAAATTGCGAGTGCAGCACAATCTGGTGCGATCAAAAACACTGTCGAAATGCAGTCCATCATTGAATGGAAAGACGCGCAAGATTACATGGTGGTGAATGTGACCAACCCGAACCAAAGTCGCTTTAAACGCAACCAGAATTTGCGAATGTACTGGACTAAATCAAGCGGTAATTGGCAGATTGTCTACGAAGGTCCGGTCTAAAGCTCAATTGGCCTTGATGCCAGCAGTTTGGACCAGCTTGGCAATCGACTCTGTTTCAGATTTGATGAAACCACCAAAAGCAGCCGTGCTCATAGGCATTGGGCTTGCACCAATGGCATCCAAACGGGTCTTGAATTCTTTCGAGTTCAGGATTTTGACGACTTCGGCATTGAGTCGGTCCACCACTGGCTTGGGTGTTTTGGCTGGCGCCAGCATACCCACCCAAAAGGTGTACTCGGAACCCGCAACACCCGCTTCCGTTGTGGTGGGCACTTGAGGCAAATCATCTGATCGTTTGGGGGTCCCTACTGCCAATACTTGCAGCTTGCCATCTTTGATCAGGGGCAATGCAGAGACGATGGGTGCAAAGAACCAGTCAATTCGCCCACCAATGGTTTCGGTTAAAGCCTCCGGTGTCCCTTTGAAGGGTACATGCGTGGCCGTGATCCCCGCTGCGACGCGAAACTTTTCTGCATTGATGTGGGTAGCCGAACCTGTTCCCGCCGAGGCGTAATTGAAGGCATCGGGCTTGTCTTTCACCTTGGCAATCAGGTCTTTCAAGTCTTTGTACCCTTTGGACGGCGAGACCACCAGAACGTTTGGCAAACTGGCCAAGGGAGTGATGCCAATCAGGTCGTTCAGCGTGTCATAAGGCAAGTTGGGGTAAATGGCAGGATTGACCACATGGCCTGAAGAATGGACCAACAAGGTGTAGCCATCAGGGTTGGACTTGGCGACTTGGTTGGCCGCGATGGTGCCGCCTGCGCCGGGCTTGTTTTCGATGACCACCGTTTGCCCCAAGGCAGATGACAAACGTTCGGCCACAGCCCGCGCCACGATGTCTGTCCCACTGCCAGCAGTAAAAGGAACCACAAATTTAACTGTTTGCTTGGGCCAGTCTGCAACAGGCGATTGCGCCCACACCGAAGGCACAAGGGATACCGTTAAACCCATCAACACATTCAGGCTCAGCGCCAGCAAATGACGTCGTTTCATTTTTGTCTCCAGTGATTCAATTGAGGTGCAAGCGACCCAGTCCTTTTTCAAAGGGTTTTGGCAGGATAAGGCATGGCCAGTAAGATGCTTGCGGGGTGCTGACTGTGATTCACCAACTGTCTTTTTTCACCTGGGGCAAAACAAGCTGAATCGAGTCGGCGCAAAACAGCTTCTGTTTTCACGCCATCACGTTCACAAACCAAGGTCAGCTCACCCTCCAGCACCACATAGTGTTTTTCCAGCTGCGATGCGTCAAGGCTGGTATGCCCCCCTGGGGCGATCTGGGACAAGCCCATCCACAAGGTCTGGGAAGGGCCGGCTTCATGCCCTTGCAGCCTCAAGCACTTCATGTCAAAGTGGTTGGGGGCCACATAGGTTGGCGCCTGATCAAAACGGGTGATGTGCATGGTGAAGCTCCTTCACGGTTTGAGAACAATTCGGTTTTTAGCACCGGCCAAAACACTGCGGAAACCCTGCATGGCCTGCGTCAGTGGCAGGACGTCTTCAGGGGCGACCGGAAATGGTTTCAAGCTGCCATCCTCAAAACCAGGACGCAACGCATCCAGCAGTTCACAGGATCGCACGCAGTCCAGGGCCAAGGTGTCGATGCCCACAAAGTTGTGCATGCCTCGGTAAAACTTGAACACATCAAACGGCACAGTCTGCCCTTTGGTGGCGATGATAAAGATCTGGGTGGCGCCTTTGGCCATGACCGAATGACCCAGTTCCCAGTAAACCTGATCGACAGTGTTGAAAATCACATCGGCCCCTTTGCCTGCGGTCAACGCCATGATGCGCTGCCCAGGTTCGGTGTGGGTGGCATTGACCACGGTCACGGGTTGGCAGGCAAAGCCCTCTAAAAGATCTTGGCGCTGCACGGCAATGACTTTCGCGCCAGCGCGAGCGGCAATTTGCACGGCCGCTTGCCCCACTTTGCCATTGGCCCCTAAAACCACAACCGTTTGGCCTGCTCGAACACCACCCGCACGGGCAAAGCCCTCACAAGCAGTCACAAAGGGAACGCCCACAGCGCCAGCTTCTTCCATGCTCAAACCTTGAGGACAGGCCTTGACTGCAGCCAATGGCAAGACCAGGTAAGCCGCATGACTGCCATTGCGAGTAATACCAATGTCCCCACCCGAACCCCACACCTTGAGGCCCATGAGGTGCACCGGACCACGGACCACCTCTCCAGCAAAGTCGCGACCCGGCGTGCGAGGAAATACCGCGTGCGGCATGATGCCCAGAGTGGCCTTCACATCACTGGGATTGATGGCGGCCGCCTGAACACGCACAACAACCTCTTGGTCATTGCAATTGGGCAAGGCTTGTTCGGTGTACAGCAACTCCAGAGCATCAATGCCTACCGCTTTGGTGTTGACGTGCAAAGCACTGCGCACAGAAGTCAAACTCACAGTCAGGCCTTCTGCAAATTCAACATCTCGCGCGCGTCGTGAGACGAAGCAATCCGCCCACCCATTTGGCGAATGATGTCGGCCGCTTTGGCGACCAATTCGGCGTTGCTTTTGACCAGCACCCCTTTTTCAAGGTAAATGTTGTCTTCCATTCCCACGCGCACATGACCGCCATACAACCAGCTTTGTGCCACCATAGGAAACTCTGCCCGACCAATACCGAAAGCCGACCAAATGGCGTCTGCAGGCAGCAGGTTGCGTGCGTACAGCAAGGTCTCTGGCGTGGGGGCAAAACCATATTTCACACCCAACACAAACGTCCACATCCCGGGCCCGTCCAAGGTGCCGTCAGCGATCAAATCCCGGGCCAAGTGCAAGTCACCCGAGTCAAAAATTTCCAACTCCGGTTTCACACCACTGTCGCGCATGACCTTGGCCATCAATCGCACATTGCGAGGGGTATTGATGACCACATCCGGCCCGCTGTTCATGGTGTTCAAATCGAGTGAGCACACATCGGGTTTGATCAGTGCGATATGCGAGACCCGTTGCTCGGGAGAAACCAAGGTGGTGCCTGCGGCATACATTTTGGGGTCATCGTGACTGGGCACAAAGCGTCCACCTGGACCCGTGGTCAGGTTGATGATCAGGGCCTTATTGCGTTGACGAATGCGATCAACCACATCGCGGTACAACTCCACATCCATGGAAGGACGACCTGTCTTGGGGTCACGCACATGAATATGGACTGCCGCGGCACCCGCCTCTGCCGCACTCAAACACTCGTTTGCAATTTGCTCTGGTGTGATGGGCAAATAAGGGGTTTGATCGGGCTGGGTGATGTTGCCCGTCACGGCACAGGTGATCAAGGTGGCGCGGTCATGCATCTCAGAGGCTCCTGCCACCATCGATCACAAAACGTGATCCTGTGGCAAAACGCAGGGTGGTGGCACAGGCCTCAATGGCGCTGGCAATATCTTCGACATGGCCAATGCGCTTCAAAGGAATCGTCGCTGCCGCTTTGTCATTGAAGTCCGCGCCCCGCCCTGGCACAAATGTGGAATCCACCACGCCAGGCGACACGGCCAAAACCCGCACCTGGGGTGCCAGCGCCCTGGCCAAAGATTTGGTCAAGATGTCTAAACCCGCTTTGGCTGCGGCATAGGCCAAATTACTGCCAGATCCCGTGATGCCCGCAATGGAGGAGACATTGACAATCAAACCATCACCCGAGGCTTTGAGCAGTGGCGTGAAAGCACGAATGGTTGAAAAAACACCACGCAAATTGGTTTGCACCACATCGTCAAACAGGGCGTCAGTCAAGCCATCCAGATCGGCAGGGGCCACAGGCTGTGTGAAGCCCGCGCTGTTGATCAAGATGTCGCATCGGCCCATTTGCGCCTTCACTGCCGCTGCGGCCGCAAGCAGGGCCACGCTGTCGGTGATCGATGCATGAAGGGACAAATGAGGCCCTGAGGCCACTTGAGGGAGACTATCCAACAAGGCTTGTACGCCCTGGGGATTGCGGTCAATGGAGACAATCCGCGCACCCAGTGTCGCCAATCTCCGCGCGCTGCAGATGCCGATTGCGCCTTTACCGCCAGTGATCACGGCCACTTTACCGTCCAAGCGTGCTTGTGGTTCAAAACTCATGCGAATCCTTCAATCAAAAAAAATGTCAGGGAATGGGTGGCTTAGGGAAATGCATCTCTCCAGCTTGCAGCACCAAGTCGTAATTCAAGGTATAGCCAGGTTGGGAAGAGTCTGTGTTCTTTGCAAAACGTCCTACCAAACTCTCAATCACCGAGAAGGTCACGTCCGTTTCGAGTCGATGGTCATCATCGGCAAAAACCTGGGTGACCAGCACTTGATACCCCGGCTTGGACACCATGTAATGCAGATGCGCGGGGCGGTAAGGATCCCGAATTTGGGCTCTGAGCAAATCGCCACAGGGGCCATCTACGGGCACCGGATAGCCTGCTGGTCGGACCGACTTAAAGTGATAACGACCTTGGGCATCACTGCGAAAACGACCCCGTAAATTCATATCGGGCTGCTGCGCATCCTGATTTTCATACAGTCCCACCGGTGAAGCTTGCCAAACATCCACCAACGCATCAGCGATGGGTTGACCCTTCGAATCCCGAATCACACCAAAAACAGACAAGGCATCGTTGGCATCATTCGACTCTTCGCCTCGGGCGATGCATTCACCCCAAGCATATTCCGGTGCAGAGTCACGCCAAAACGGCCCCAACAAAGCCGAGTCGGTGCGGGCACTGCCGGTGGCTTTGTCCGACCGCTCTGCATCATTGAGCATGGTGATCAAAGCGGATGCCCCCAGAATATCTGAGGCCAAAATCACTTCGTTCTTTTTCTCACTGGTGTCCTTGCCCAAAGCCACCACAAAGCTGCAGGCCTCCTCAAACTCTTTTTCTGTCGGTCGTACATCCCGAATAAAGGCATGCAGATGGGTGACCAAGGCATGGGTGATTTGGCGCAAACGCGGATCGGGGGTGGTGTCCATCACCTCGCAAACCCTTTGCGTGACGTTATCGGCAGTGATGAAATTCATGACAACCCCTTTGTGTACCGTGTTAAACAATTTTCACACTCAAATTCGGCAGGCCATCGATGTGCATTTCAATCACATCGCCGCGCACGACAGGCCCGACATTTTCCGGCGTACCCGAATAAATAATGTCTCCTGGGAACAATTCAAATGCCTGTGACAACTTGCTGATCTGCTCCGCTACCGACCAGATCATTTGTTTGAGATCAGCACTTTGCTTGGTTTGACCGTTGACCTTGAGCCAGATTGATCCCTGGGTGAAATGACCCGTTTGTGAGAGCTTGTGAACAGCACCGATCGGGGCAGAGTGGTCAAAACTTTTGCCAATTTCCCAAGGTTTCTTCTCATCACCCAAAGCCCGCTGTAAATCACGGCGTGTCATATCCAAGCCCAAGCTGTAGCCATAGACCAAGTCCAGTGCTTTTTCGACAGGTATATCTCGACCGCCTTTATTGAGAACAGCGACCAATTCAGCCTCGTAATGGTAATTTTTGGTCAGTGTGGGATAGGGATGCGGGGCCACGGTTCCTGCTGCCACATACTGGATGGCATCGGTCGGCTTTTGAAAGAAAAATGGCGGCTCACGATTCGGGTCAGAGCCCATCTCACGCGCGTGGGCCGCGTAATTTCGACCAATGCAATAAATGCGTCGCACGGGAAACATCTCATCAGAGCCGACAATCGGAATGTAAACCTGTGGCACAGCGAAAGGGGATTTCACTTGCTGCTGGGCCATGCCGGGGGTTACGCAACCGACCAATGCGCCCGTTGACACGAGCGCAGTACTCTGGAAAAAATGTCTTCTGTCCATGATTTGTCTCCTGGTTATCAGCGCATGATATAGGAGGCTTAACCCATCCGGGTAATGTACCGGGCACCACCTGTGAAATCAAATCCCTTGAATTCACGCTTTGAAACAGTTAAAAGCGCCGAGTCACTTAGAATTTGGCTATTGCCGTTGCGCGCAGGAAAATTAAATGTCTTTGTTCTCGATTAAGCCTTTTATTGCGGTTTTTACCGCAGTCGCCTTTTTATCTGCCTGTGGTGGCAGTGGCAAAACCGCCGCTCCACCCGTTGGGGGGTTGACTGTGGAACCTGGGGAAGCTGGGGTGAGCGTTTCATGGACGTCGGCTCCGGGTGTTGAATACTGGCTGTATGCAGCGCCTGGCGCCAGCATTTGCAAAAATTGCGGTAGCAGTCCCTACAACTGGTTCCAAATTGCTGGCGCTTTGAGCAGAGGCCAAAGCAATGCCCCAATCTCTTCGCCCTATTTCTTCTCTGGCATCACCAACGACACCCTTTATTCATTCATCATGGATGGGCGAGTCAATGGTGGCGCGGCTGGCGATGCGTCTCCTTCAGTTTCTGCAACACCGCGATTAGCGGGCGCAACCTGGAAAAATGGCAATAACCTGGGCACGGGCAACATCACAGGCATAGCCTATGGGCCGATTTTGAACGCAGCCACCAACACTTATTCAACGACCGGTACTTTTTTGGGATTGGGCGCTAACGGCGCCAAATACCAAAGCACCGATGGCTTGAGTTGGACGGCAAGCACGAGTTCTGAAACGACCAACTGGTTGAGCACCTTGTACGCCCTGAACAAATTTATTGGCATAGGACAAGGTGGC
>CANBWK010000133.1 GCA_947373105.1 Comamonadaceae bacterium
AATTTTGGTGGATGGCGACCAAGTGCATTTGATACGTGAGCGCGAATCTGTATTCGATACTTTCCAGCTAGAGCACTTGCCTGTTTAAACAGGGCGGCCACAACTTACGCGGGGCGCCACCAAGCTCGCCACGCTCGCCAGCCCAGCAAGGCCGAGACAATAGAGGCATACACAGCCACTTCGGCCAAATTGTGCTTGGCCGCACGCATCCAGAAAAAATGCAGTACACCCAACACAGCTATCGCGTAGGCCGATCGGTGCAAAGCCTGCCAACGTCGTGCGCCCACCCAGCGGATGGCCGCATTGAAAGACGTTGCCCCGAGCGTCCATAAAATCATCCATGCGGCAAAGCCCACCAGAATAAACGGACGCTTTGCCAGATCCAAAGCGATATCTGGCAAGTCCCAATCCATGTCAAACCAGGTGTAGCAAATCAAATGGAGACTCGCATAAAAGAGGGTAAAGAGACCCGCCATTCTGCGAAATCGCGCCAACTCAGGCAGACCCCACACAACCCGCATCGGGGTCACCGCCAAGACGAGGCACAAGGCCCTCAAAGTCCAGTCGCCTGTTGCTCGGATCAGGAATTCAGCCGGATTGGCCCCCAAAGCGTCCTGCCAAATGCCAATGGCCAAAGAGGCCAGTGGCAAGCTATAAAGTAAAAACAACACCGGCTTAGCCCACCGGTTTCGGCATGCCGAGCGCAGGCCCTGATGAAAGCTGAAAGCAGCCATGGGTTCAGAAGAGCTTTTTCAGATCCATGCCTGCGTAAAGCTGTCCAACTTGGGCTTCGTAGCCATTGAACATCAGGGTTTTTCGTTTCTTAGCGAGCAAACCGCCTTCTTCTCCAATACGCCGCTCCGTGGCCTGACTCCAGCGAGGATGGTCGACGCTGGGGTTCACATTCGAGTAGAAACCATACTCTTGAGGCCCCGCTTTCACCCACGCGGTAGCAGGCATCTTTTCGACAAAACGGATTTTCACCAGACTCTTACCGCTCTTGAAACCGTACTTCCAAGGCACCACCAAGCGAACTGGCGCGCCATTTTGCTTGGGCATGACTTCACCGTACATGCCAAAAGCCAGCATCGTCAAAGGGTTCATGGCTTCATCCAGTCGCAAGCCCTCGACATAAGGCCAGTCAAGGCTGGCAGAGCGCACACCGGGCATGGTCTTGGCATCTGACTGGGTCACAAACTCCACAAACTTGGCATTCCCGCTGGGTTCCACTTTTCGAATCAGCTCCGCCAGCGAATAACCCACCCAAGGAATCACCATGGACCAACCCTCCACGCAGCGTAAACGGTAAATTCGCTCTTCCATTGGACTGAGCTTGAGTAAATCTTCCAGCGTGTACTTGGCGGGACGCTTGACCAAACCTTCCACCTCGACAGACCATGGGTTCGTTTGCAAAGTGTGCGCCAACCGAGCAGGGTCCGATTTATCGTAGCCAAACTCATAAAAATTGTTGTAACTGGTCGCATCCTTGTAGGCCGTGAGTTTGTCCATGCTCATGGCCCCGGCCAAACCGGAAGGTACCGAAGCCAACCCTGCCAAGACACCCGGCTTGCCCGTCTGAGCAAAAGCCTGCCGAGAAGCCCAGCCCGAAGCACCCAAACCCACAGCGCCTAAGGCCATCAGCCGAAGTATGTTGCGGCGGTCCTGGTAGATTGCCTGGGGGGTGATTTCATGCGATTGAGCGTGGACGAAACCGTTGCGGTTGGAACGAATGATCATGACGCTTCTTTCACTTGAATGATCCCGTATTGTGTCAAAGGCGCAATTACCCCGCAGACACTTGGTCATCTCGTGCCAAGCCCATGAAATTTCGCCCAGTTACAATCAAAAAAAATATCGCAATTGATAAATTCAGTTTATTTAAAAATGAAGCTCAGCGGTCATATCCACGTCGTTGATGACAGCCCTGAGATCCGGCGATTGCTCACCATGATTTTGGGTCAGCAGGGGTACAGCATCGATACCCATGACAGTGCGACCGCTTACTTGCGATCGAATGTCAGTCAACAACCTGAAATCATGATCCTGGACGTCCGCATGCCCGGCATGACAGGTGTTGAGTTACAAGCACATCTCAAAGCACTGGGCCGCAACATTCCCATTGTTTTCATCAGTGGAGGCTGCAGTCCAACCGAGTTGGAGACGATTCAGGCCGCGGGGTGCGTCGATTTTTTATGGAAACCCTTTAACACGGAACAACTAACTCAAGCCGTCCAAAAGGGGTTCGCCATTGCAAACGGTCACAAGGTGCCGTAGCTGTGTAATCCGCTCAAGAACATATTCACACCCAAAAAGGCGAACGACGTCACGGCCAGTCCTGCCAAGGCCCACCAGGCGGCTACAGTGCCCCGCAAGCCTTTCATCAAGCGCATGTGCAACCAGGCAGCATAGTTGAGCCACACGATCAAGGCCCAGGTTTCTTTCGGGTCCCAGCTCCAATAGCCACCCCAAGCCTCTGCAGCCCACAAAGCCCCCAACACCGTGGCAATGGTGAAAAAGGCAAAACCCACCGCAATGGATTTGTACATCACATCGTCCAGCACTTCAAAACTCGGCAGGTGGGCCGCGATGCGCTCTCGTCCAAACAAAATACTGGCCACCACCAAAGCCGAAATACCAAAATACACCGCCCAATAATCGCTCAGAGCAGCCACCCCGGCTTTGCGAAACACAAAGGGCTCAAAACACAACACAATCCCCAATAGCCACAACGGCGCCAGCTTGTACCAACGGGTTTGACCCGCAGTTTGCTTGATCAGATAAGCAAAGGCCACCATCGCCGCCAAGGCAAACGTACCGTAGCCAATGAAGTTGGCGGGAACATGTAACTTCATCCACCAACTCTTCAATGCGGGCACCAAGGGTTGGATTTCGTGAGCTTCTCGCACCAAGGTATACCAAAGCAAAAAACCCACAGCTGCACTGACCACCAACATGACAAAGGCCCCCAGTGCGCGGGTTTTGTACTGGGCTTCGTAATACAAATAAAACGTGGTGGTCAACCAACAAAACAGCACGAAAACTTCGTACAAATTGCTGACAGGAATGTGGCCAATATCGGCGCCGATCAAATAGCTTTCATACCAACGCACCAAGGTGCCCACCAGTGCCAGAACAACAGCCACCCAAGCAATTCGAGAGCCTAGCGATTCAAGCGCATCGCTTTGCGATGGCATCATCATGCCGCCCCAGTAAAAAACCGTGCTGATGAACATCAACATGCTCATCCACAAAATAGCCGATTGGCTGGACAAGAAATACTTGAGGACAAACACCTCCTCTGCCTGCGCCAATTGCCCTTGGTAGGCATAAAGGGCCAACAAGGCCAAACCGGTCACTGTCAGCATCAGATGGCGCAAAGGTCGCCAATACCAGCCCAACGAGACAACAGCGGGCACACTGGCCACCAAGATGCCTTGCTCATACACATCCATCGCTTCTTGATAGCGTGAGAACGCGAAAACCATACCCAGAAGTGCCAACAGTGCAAAACCCCAGTCGGCCAGACTGCGTTGAGAAAAATAACCCGGATTCAATGTAATGGTCGTCATGCGGTGGAGGGCTCGTTGCCAAGCAATTTACGGGTCAATTGGTCAAATTCATGGTCGCCGTCCATGGTCTTGCGGTTGGTGGACAAGGCCATGGTGGCTTGGGTTCGGGGGTCTGCCAAGGAAGCGCCTTCTTGCGGTGCCAACCAGACCCACAATCGGCGTTCACGTACATACAACATGGAAAAAATACCCACGATCAACAATGCGCAACCGATGTACACAATGGTCTTACCCGGTGCACGTGCCACCTGGAACACACTGGCTTGCACCTGTGTAAAGTCTTTCAACAGCAATGCCATTGGCGCAGGGTACAAAGGGGCATCGCTCAGAGCCATCACAGCTTGCGACATGAAGGATTGCATTTTTTCAGCGGGCATGGGCTTTACGCCTGCTTGCTCTCGCGCTACCGCTTCCAGCTCAAACAACACGCCGTTCAAAATTCGTACCAGCATCTCACCCGCACGGCTGCGCTCAGCTTCTGGCACATTGGTTTCCATGAAATCGGACAAGGCCTGAAGGCCTGAAACATTCGCTCCATTGACCTTTTCAGCCCCAGCAAACAAGCCTAAAGCGCGAGCCGCGGAGCCTTGCAACTGCAGGGCTAAATCAGGTCGCTTCGGATCTACCGCATTGGCAGCGTAACGCCGCACTGCTTTATCGCGAAGCGGCTGATCCAGCAATGCGGCTCGCAGTCGCATAAATCCTGCATAAGAACTGTTTTCATCTGCAGGCATGCGCAAATAGCGAAAGGGATCTGCTGGGTTTTCGCGCATACCCAGCAAAAAAACCAGATGACCATCGCCTGCATCCACTGGCAGCATGTAGTTGTTGAACTCACGGGCCTGGCCTGCCGCATCGCGCAGCTTGTAGCTCACACTGGGCCCCACATTGCGCAACTCTTTGGTGGTTGTCGTTTTATGACCCGAACCCAAGCGCGCGTCAAGCGCACTGCGCAAATCCACCTTGCGCACGTCCACACCCTCTTTTTGGCCGGCAAAATTTTCAACGTTGATCAAGCGCAAGCCCGTGTACTCCAGGCTTAACTTTTCCTGACCATTGGTCAACTCTGCGCTGCTGCCAATGACCCCCTCTATCTCAAAGGGCTTGACATGCGCGAACATGGGCAGGGCCTGTAATTTGACGCGTGAGCCACCATCGTCAAAACTGGACTGGTAAATCTCAATCCCTTTGAAATTGGCGGGGTGATTGACTTCGACCCGGGCTTCTTTTTTCTCGCCCGTGGCTTTGTCGTGAATCACAATATCGCTGGCAAACAGCTTGGGCATGCCCGTGGAGTAATACTCCACAATGAATTTTTTCAGCTCGATCGCAAACGGCAAATCCTGAATCAAAATGCCATCGGACTGGCTCAAAATCGCCGTACTCGATGAGGTATTTTCCGCCACCAGCATGTTGCCCCTGAACGTCGGGTTACGCTCAGACAATCGGTGCTCAGACTTGACGTCAGCGATCATGCCCCCGCCGGCATAAGCCGTTTTGTTGCCCAGCCACATGTGCGCACGCACCACCAAATCACCGTCCAGCAAACCACCCACGCAGACCAACACAATGGCACTGTGTGCGGCGATATAACCCAGCTTGTTGGCTGCGCCTGCTCGGGCGGCCACCATCCAGCCGGTTCCCTGTGCAGACTCGCGGGACTGCAATTTAACTTTCCAACCACCGCCCGCCAGCAGTTGGCCAATGCGCTGGGCCGCTTCCTGCGGTGCTTCTTGCAGTGTGGTTTCAAACCGGTGGCCAAAGGCCTTGAGGCTTTGGACGCGTATATTTTCTTTCAGCGTTCTGAGATCGGCAAAAATTTTGGGGGTATTGCGTGCAATGCACAGGCTCGTGCTGAGCACCAAAAAAGCCAGGATCAGCAAAAACCACCACGCACTGTAGACGTTGTACAGGCTCATGGCGCCAAACACCTCGGCCCAAAAAGGGCCAAACTGATTGACGTAATTGGGCAAAGGTTCGTGCTGTTTAAGGACTGTCCCCAGCACCGAAGCAATGCAAATGAGAGAAAGTAAGGAAATGGAAAACCGCATGGACGAAAGCAGCTCCACGCCCGCCCGCAAGCTGCGCGAGCTGCTTTGGATTTCCAAACCTTGGGTTGAAACTGTCATGGCTGATGGGGTTTGGGCAAGTCCAGAAAACAATAAAAAAACGGGTCTCAAAAGACCCGTTTGGCTTGAAAGGCCCAATGAGCCCTGTGAATTTAACGCAAGCCGGCAATGTAATCAGAAACCGCTTTGATTTCACGGTCATTCAACTTGGCAGCGACCATGGGCATTTGCACATTGTTTTTTCGTCCGCCATCGCGATAAGCCACCAACTGTGTCAATGTGTACTCGGCATGTTGACCCGAAAGGCGGGGGTATTGAGAAGGCAAACCGGCCCCATTCGGGCTGTGGCAACTGGCACAAGCAGGAACCTGGCGGTCGGCAATACCACCGCGGTAAATGCGCTCGCCCAAAGCAACAGCTTGCTTGTCATTGGCAAAACCAGGTTTGGCTGTTTTGCTGCTGAGCCAGAACGCGATATTGCGCATGTCTGCGTCACTCAATTGAGAAGCGAAACCACTCATGATCGCGTTGGCGCGTTTGCCTGATTTGAACTCCTGAAGTTGCTTGATCAGGTATTCTGGGTGTTGCTGCGCCAATTTAGGATTAGCGGGCGTGCCTGAGTTGCCATCCGCACCATGGCAGGCGGCGCACACCGCAAAGCTGGCCTCCCCCTTGGCCAAATCGGGCTTGACCGCTTTCGGGGCTGCATCAGAGGCAAAAACAGAACCAGCCACCAGGGCGGTCATCAAAAAAGCAATAATCGACTTCATGGGCGACATCCAAAATTTAGGCGCAAAACCATGGGATTCTACAATGCTGTAAGTCCAGGTTTTCTGCTGACCCCTAATTTTGCCTGAGGCGCCTCCCTATTCATGTCTACAAAAACCACTGCCCCCCCTGTTTCCGGCCTTGCCTCGCCCTTAACACCACCGCCTGTCACCCCCATGGGATGGATGCACACCGCCCGTTTTTTGACCACGGCCGCCCAATTGCATCACTTGCCGCCCATCAACGTGCCTGAAATCGCTTTCGTAGGCCGATCCAATGCCGGCAAATCCACCTGCATCAATACACTGACCCAGCAAAAGCAACTGGCCTACGCCTCCAAAAGGCCAGGGCGTACCCAGCACATCAACTTGTTCTCACTGGGCAAGCAGGGCCTGACCGACGCGGTATTGGCCGATTTGCCCGGTTACGGTTATGCAGCCGTTCCCAAACAAGACAAGATCCGCTGGCAACGCGTGATGGCCAACTATTTGGTCACCCGTGAGAACCTCAAGGGCATTGTGTTGTTATGCGATCCTCGATTGGGACTGACCGAACTTGATGAAGTCCTTCTCGATGTCATTCGTCCTCGTGTGCAAGAGGGTCTTAAGTTTTTGATTTTGTTGACCAAGGCCGACAAGTTGACCCGTGTTGAAGGTGCCAAAGCCCTGTCCATTGCGAAACTGCAAGCAGGCGGCGGCGAAGCCAAACTTTTTTCGGCCCTGAAAAAGCAAGGCGTCGACCAGGTAGCTCAGTTGTTGTGGGACTGGTCACACGAGGACCCAGATGCTGACGCAATTAAACAGACATCCGCCGAAACAGTCGAAGCAGTTGAACCACCCAGCGAAGATTGAGGTTTTTGAAGATGATTGAGACTTGGATGCAAACCCTGCCTCACGGCATCACGCTGAGCTGCCGCGCAGCGGGTGAACGCGGCAGACCCGTCTTGCTGTTCTTGCATGGATTTCCGGAGGCTGCATTCATCTGGGACGATCTGTTGACTTTCTTTGCCCGTGCTGAAAACGGTGGCTACCGCTGCGTGGCCCCCAATATGCGCGGGTTTGAAGCCTCCAGCACACCTGCAGAAGTCAAAGATTACCGAGCCAAATTTTTGGTGCAAGACATTCTGGCTTTGATCGACAGTGAGTGCGGCGCCACCCATCCACTGGCCGCTTTGGTAGCGCACGACTGGGGCGGCGCAGTGGCCTGGAATTTGACCAACCAGCATCCTGAACGGGTGTCCCGCTTAGTTGTGATCAATTCGCCCCACCCTGGCACGTTTTTGCGCGAACTTCAAATCAACCCCGCACAACAAGCCGCCAGCGCGTACATGAACGCGTTGATTCAACCCGACGCAGAGGCCGTATTTTCGGCCCATGACTTCGATACTTTGTTTGCATTTTTCAGCAAGGTCGGTGACTCAGGGAACTTGAAACCCGAAGCAGCGTCTGCTGCACCGGCGTGGATGACAGCGGAGATGAAGGACAGGTATCGCTCTCTGTGGCAAGGCGGCCTGCGTGGCGGGTTGAACTATTACCGGGCTTCTCCTTTGCGGCCTCCGAGGGCTGGAGACTCTGCTGCCGCAGCCATCACGCTGCCCGCTGAGGCTGTGCGCATCGAGCGTCCGACGCTGGTGCTTTGGGGCCAGCAAGACCATGCCTTGCTGCCTGCATTGACCGTGGGTTTGGAAGAGCACATTGCGGATTTGACCTTGATCCCCTTGCCGGATGCATCGCATTGGGTGGTGCACGAACAGCCAGAGCGGGTACAGCAGGAAATAGCCGCGTTTCTCCTGCGCAGTGAATAACAACGCA
>CANBWK010000134.1 GCA_947373105.1 Comamonadaceae bacterium
GAGAACGTGGCCGAAAAAAGCAAGGTGGTGCGTTGTTTGGGCAAAAAACTCAAAATGCGCTGCAAATCCGGCAAGAACCCAATGTCCAACATGCGGTCGGCTTCGTCGAGCACCACATACTCCACCTGGTTGAGCACGGTGTTTTTAGCTTCAATGTGGTCCAACAAACGACCGGGGGTAGCCACTAAGATCTCAACGCCTTTTTTGAGCTCCAGCGTTTGCGGCTTCATGTCCATGCCGCCAAATACCACCATGCTGCGCATCTGGGTGTACTTGGCATAGAGCTTGATTTGTTGGGCCACCTGGTCGGCCAGTTCACGCGTTGGCAGCAGCACCAAAGCGCGCACCGGGTGACGCGCGGGCGAGGTAGAGCTGTTTTCGTGTTTAAGCAGGCGTTGCAACAAAGGCAACGAAAACGCCGCCGTTTTGCCGGTGCCGGTCTGGGCTGCGCCCATCACGTCTTGACCGGTCAACACCACAGGAATAGCCTGAGCCTGAATAGGCGTCATGGACGCGTAGCCCATTTCGGCTACAGCGCGAGCCAAGGGCTCAGCCAGAGATAGATTGGAAAAAGAGTCTGTCATTAACCCGCTATTGTCTCACTTTGCACTGGCCAGGTGAAAAAGCCCTATTTCAGGCCTTTAACGGCTGAGTTTGCGCAGGAAAAAGCCATCGCCATTGGTTAGGCTTGAGCGGACACTGTTCGGTTATTCGACCAGTTGTTTCAATCTAATGGCCGCCTCACATCCACTGCGCAGTATTTGAGCTCTGCAATTTTTCCCAGCGGGTCAAGCGCGGGGTTAGTCAACAGGTTGGCCGCAGCTTCGGCGTAAGCAAATGGAATAAAGGCGGTATTGACTGGCATGCCCTGATCCAGTCGCACCGGCAGTACAACACAACCGCGTCTTGAGCGCACCTGTGCGCTGCCGCCCGCTTCCAAGTCCAGGCGTTCGGCCGTTTCGGGGTGCAGGCTGACCATGGGGCCTGGCTCTAAGGCATCAAGTACTTTGCTGCGTCGGGTCATGCTGCCGGTATGCCAGTGCTCTAATTCGCGTCCAGTGATAAGAACCATCGGGTACTCAGCGTCAGGCAGCTCGGCAGGAGGACGCAGGTTTGACGGCACCAAGGTGGCGCGTCCACTGCGCGTGGGAAAGTGGTCTGTGAAAACGACGGGTTGGCCCGGATCTTCTTCGCTGTCTACCGGGTAAGTCACGGCACCCTCACGCTGCAATCGCGCCCAAGAGAGTCCGGCAATACTGGGCATGAGGGAACGCATTTCTTCAAATACGGCGCCAATGCCATGCGCTGCCAAGGGGTCCGCTGTACCGTCTGGCGCCACACCATAGTTCCAACCCAGACCGAGGCGTTGGGCAATTTGCTCGGTAATCCAAGCATCGGCACGGGCCTCGCCAGGTGCGGGGACGGCTTTGCGGCCCAACTGCACGCAGCGGTCCGTGTTGGTGACGCTGCCTGTCTTTTCAGGCCAGGCTGTAGCAGGCAGCACCACATCAGCCAAACTGGCCGTTTCTGTCAGAAAAATATCTTGCACCACCAAATGGTCAAGCCGTGCGAATGCTTCGCGTGCATGGTGCGCATCGGGATCGCTCATCGCAGGGTTTTCGCCCTGGATCAGCATTGCGCGAATGGACCCCTCATAAGCGGCATTGACAATTTCAACCATGGTCAGACCTGACTCACCCAATAGAGTCCCTGGCGGCAAGCCCCAGACCTGCTCTGCTTTTGCGCGGGCACTCGGTTGGCTCACTGATTGGTAGTCTGGCAGAACCATGGGTATCAACCCCGCATCACTCGCCCCTTGCACATTGTTTTGTCCACGCAGCGGATGCAGCCCGGTACCTGGACGACCGATCTGACCTGTGATGAGTGCGAGTGCGATCAAACAACGCGCATTGTCTGTTCCGTGGGTATGCTGGCTGACCCCCATGCCCCACAGAATCATGCTGTTGCCGGCGGTGGCATAGGCCCGAGCCACCTCGCGAAGGGTGGTGGCGTCGATACCACACACCAGCGCCATCGCCTCCGGTGAGAAATCAACAACATGGGCCTTAAGTTGCGCAAACTCCAGGGTGTGTGTTTCTATATAGGCGGTATTGGTCAGGCCTTCTTCAATAATCGTGTGCAGCATGGCATTGAGCAATGCCACATCGGTTCCGGCATGAAATCCCAAGTGTTTCCATGCATGCCGCGCCAGCTCGGTACGGCGAGGATCGGCCAGCACCAAGCGCGTGCCATTTTTTACGGCGTTCTTGATCCAGGTCGCACCCACAGGGTGATTTTGCGCGGGATTGGCGCCAATGATGAGCACAAAGTTGGCGTGGACAACATCGCGCAGCGGATTTGTCACCACGGCCGAACCTAAACCCTCCATGAGCGCCGCAACGCTGGAAGCGTGGCACAAACGGGTGCAGTGGTCTACGTTGTGTGTCCCGAAGGCGGTACGGATCAATTTTTGAAACAAATACGCTTCTTCGTTCGTGCCCTTTGCAGAACCGAATCCTGCCACGGGCCCCATACGCCCGCGGTCAGGGGTGCTGGCCATGGCTTTTTGAAAACCCACAGCAACCGCATCCAAAGCTTCATCCCAAGTGGCTTCGCGAAAGAGCTCTCGCCAGTCGCGGCGCATCACATTCAGGGGGTCCTTGGGTGCATCAGCGCGTCGGATCAAAGGGCGTGTCAGTCGATCCGGGCTGTGCGCGTAATCAAAACCAAAACGACCTTTCACACACAATCGACTTTCATTGGACGGCCCAGCATTACCCGACACCTGCTCAATCTTGCCGTCGCTCACGTGGTAGCTCAGTTGACAACCCACGCCACAAAATGGGCATACCGAGTCCACACGCTTTTGAGCGGACTTGGCATACGCGCCATTGGCCGGTGCGATGGCGCCCGTGGGGCAAGCTTGCACACACTCACCACACGCCACACAGGTGCTGTCCCCCATGGGGTCGTTCTGGTCAAACACAATCTGTGCTTGACCACCCCGAAAAGCCAGACCCAACACATCGTTGCCCTGTGTCTCACGGCAGGCGCGAATGCAGCGGGTGCACTGGATGCAAGCATCCAGGTTGACTGTCATGGCAGGATGGGAAGTGTCGATCCTCGAGCGTTCATTTTCAGAAGCAGGGTCAATAGGGTCATGCAGGTGTCCTGTCCCTGAGCGCAAGGTAAAGTGCCCAGGTCGGGCGCCAACAGCTTTGGCCCAGCGAGTCAGTTCGCTGTCATGTTTCAAAAGTTCAGTTTGCGGGGCATCCGCGAGCAACAACTCCAGCACGATCTTTTGCGCTGTGGTTGCACGCTGACTGTCCGTGTTCACCACCATACCTGACTGTGGCGCTCTGCAACAAGAAGGGGCAAGCACGCGTTCGCCCGCCACTTCAACCACACAGCTTCGGCAATTACCGGGGCTGCGCAATCCGTCCTTGTGGCACAGATGGGGGATCTGAATGCCCATGCGCCGGGCTACTTTCAAAATGCTCTCGCCAGGGATGGCTTCTGCCGAGCGGTTATTGAGTGTGAAGAAAATGGGTGCCGCGTCCTTTGGCAGATCACTTGTTTTCATATGGAAACCTCAACTGCGTTTGCACCATTCACTTCATGCGCAAAAAAGCGCAACACCGAATCGACGGGATTCGGTGCGGCCTGACCCAACCCGCAAATGGACGCATCACGCATCACCTGAGACAATTCTCCCAATGTGGCCTTGTCCCACACGGGTGCATGCATCAAGTTCATCGCCTGGGTTGTACCACTGCGACAAGGCGTACATTGGCCGCATGATTCGCTTTCGAAAAACTGCATCAAATTCAATGCTGCGTCTCGCGCAGAGTCTTGCTGGCTCAGAACCACTACCGCCATTGAACCGATAAAAGCACCATGCTCGGCCAGGGTATCGAAGTCCAAAGGCAGGTCCGCCAAAGCAGCTGGCAAGATGCCCCCTGAAGCGCCCCCTGGCAGATAAGCATAAAGCTGATGGCCGTCAGCCATCCCCCCTGCATGCTTGTTAATCAGCTCGTTCAATGTGATGCCTGCTGGTGCCAAAACGACACCAGGTTGACGTACCCGACCCGAAACCGAAAAACGTCGCAAACCACTGCGCCCACGTAAACCTTGCTGCGCGAGCCATTCACCGCCTTGCTTCACAATCTGCGGCAACCACCAAAGCGTTTCCAAATTGTGCGCCAGTGTCGGGCGTCCAAATACACCGTGCGTGGCCACAATCGGCGGGCGCAATCGGGGTAGCCCGCGCTTGCCTTCTAGAGACTCGATCAAGGCCGATTCCTCGCCACAGATATAAGCCCCAGCACCGCGACGAAGTTCAATTTCTGGGGGCAAGTAACTGGGGTACAGCATGGAAAGTTCCTTGAGTTGAACTTTCAGTCTTTCCAGTTCTCGCTCAAGCAAACGGCGCGCATCATGGTACTCATCGCGCAGGTAGAGCCATATTCGATCGACACCAACGACATGGGTGGCAATCAACATCCCCTCTAAAACCTGCCGGGCACCACCTTCCAGGTCGGTCAGCACATAACCATCTTTGAATGTGCCCACCTCCCCTTCATCAATATTGACGACCATATACCGCGGACCCGGTTGCGCGCGAACGGTTTCCCATTTTCTCCAAGCTGGAAATCCAGCGCCACCCAGTCCACGTAAGCCCGATACTTTCAAGTCAACCAATACCTGCTCGGGAGTCAAAGCGCCTGACAAAACACGGCTCAACTGCGTCAAGGCTGAATCGGTAGAAATTGGCAACTCGCGGGGCATGGTTTCACCCTTTGCCAATAAACTCTGAACTTCGGCCACACTGGCATGCGGCAATTGGCGCTGTCCCACACAGGCGGCAGGCGCCTTATGGCATTGCCCAATGCAAGGAGCGGCTTGCACCCTGACCGCGCTGTTGCCCGTCAGTTGCGACTGAAGATCAGACAACAATGCTTTGCCGCCGGCCATCGAACATGACAAGCTTGTGCAGACCCTGACCACCGTCGCAGGCACCACCGCACTGTCCTCGACCACGTCAAAGTGGTGGTAAAAACTAGCGACCTCAAACACCTCCACTTGACTCAACTGGAGGCGCTCAGCCAGCGCTGCCAAATGACCCCGTCTTAATGCACCCTCAGCATCTTGCAGCCGATGCAAGTGCTCAATCAACAGGTCACTTCGGGATGCCAAACCTTCACACACCTGCGCTACGCGATCGCGGGCTAACGGCTCAACTTGCCGACCTTTGGGTGTGTAACGGGAAGGATTTCGCTCAGCTTTTACAGTATGAATGGGGATGAACAATTGTGTGCTGCCTACGTGAGTAAACCAATATCAATTTAAAGCCGGACTGTGGCACGCTAACCTATGGCTTTTGGCAGCCTCTTTAGGCTCTGGGCAAGGTAACTCCAACCTGGCCTTGGTATTTGCCACCCCGGTCTTTGTAACTGGTCTCACAAACTTCGTCGCTCTCGAAGAAAAGCACTTGTGCACATCCCTCTCCGGCATATATTTTGGCGGGCAGTGGCGTAGTGTTAGAGAACTCCAAAGTCACATAGCCTTCCCACTCGGGCTCAAAAGGGGTGACATTCACGATGATCCCGCACCGGGCATAGGTGCTCTTGCCCAAGCACACTGTGAGCACATTGCGAGGAATGCGGAAGTATTCCATCGTTCGGGCTAAGGCAAAACTGTTGGGAGGAATGATGCACACGTCGGACTCGATGTCGACGAAGCTCTTGGGGTCGAAATTTTTCGGGTCTACCACGGTGCTGTAGATATTGGTAAAGACCTTGAATTCAGGCGCGCAACGTATGTCATAACCATAGCTGCTGGTGCCATAGCTGACGATTTTTTCACCGGCAGCATTCTGCCGAACTTGACCTGGCTCAAAGGGTTCGATCATCCCGTGTTCTTGGGCCATGCGGCGAATCCATTTGTCACTTTTAATGCTCATGAGTTTGTAATTCCTGTGTGAATATTCGGATTGTAGGATTGGAACATTATTCATTCCGAAAACACCTGCTAAGTAGCATACTACCCTTGTCAACAAGCATCATGCTTCTGGAGTCCTATGAAACGCCGTACCTTGCTTCAAGCTAGCCCCGCCTTGTTCGGTCTGCCCGAATGGGTGCAAGCTCAAACCGCCTACCCGAACAAACCGATCAAATACATTGTGCCCGTTGCAGCGGGCGGTGGCTCAGACATGGTCGGTCGGGCCCTGTGCGATCGATTAAGTCGTGTCATGGGGCAACCTATGGTTGTGGAGAATCTGGGAGGCGGAGGCGGAGTGATCGCAGCCCAAACCACAGCCCGCTCTCCAGCAGATGGCTACACCCTCATGCAAGGCTATGTGGCTACACATGGCACTGCGCCGGCCACGCGTAAATTGCCTTATGACCCTATTGCTGACTTCACACCTATTGGCATGATTGGCTCGACACCCAATGTACTCGTGTGCAACACCAATTTAGCGCCGCAAAACATCAAAGCATTTCTGGACTACATGAAGCAAAACCCGGGCAAACTGTCTTACGGCTCTGCAGGTGCGGGCTCGTTGACGCATCTGACGGCTGAATTGTTCAAGATGCAAACCAACAGTTTCTTGGTTCACATCCCTTACCGCGGTATTGCACCCGCCATCACCGATTTGATTGGGGGTCAAACGCAAATGATGTTCCCGGGCCTCGCAGCCGCATTGCCACACATTCGCGGAGGACGCATCCGCGCTTTGGCCGTGACGGGCACTCAGCGCCACCCCCAGCTCAAAGACGTACCGACCCTGGAAGAGGCAGGGCTGAAAGGCTTTGACGCTCAGCAATGGTACGGCGTAGTTGGTCCAGCCAATATGCCCGCAGCCATCGTCAAACAACTCAATGACGGGATGGCTGCCGTATTGGCGCAGCCGGACTTCAAGGACAAACTCAGCGCCGAAGCCGTCGAATTAATGCCTATGAAACCCGCTGAATTTGCTGCTTACATGAAGAAAGACATTGCCCGCTGGACAGCTCTGGCCAAGGCACGCAATATTCAGCTCGACTCCTAAGCCACATAGTCCAGTGATGCGGGCCATCCGGTCCTAGATCAGCCACGCACAAACAAAGTCACCAAGGGCTCATCGCCCAACTGGCGACTCCAATGACCATGCACTTTGGCGTCAAAGCTTGCGCCCTCGGGTAAGGTGTCGGCAGAATAAAAATGATCCCCCCGACTGAAGACGCGACTGCTGCCGTCTTGCAAGCCAATTTCCATGTGGCCATTCAAAATGAAAACCCATTGGTGGTGGACCGAGCAATGGAATTGGCTGCGAAAACCGGGTGGGCTGTGACGCAATTGGTAACCACCAGAAGCCATCAGTGTGGACAATTGGCTTTGAGGTGTCCCCTCGCTCATGGCGATGCTTTCCTGGCGAAATTTTGCTCGGCCATCGGTATCGGTGAAAAGAACAATTTTTTGAAATTCAGTCATGGTGTTTGAACAGGGTTGTAAAAAGTCAGGCCAAGGCTTCAGCGCCAAAATCGATTTGTACTTTCATGGCCTGGCTCTTGTCAGCGGCCAACCTGAAGGCTGATTCGGCTTGATCCAGCTTGATCACATGGGAAATGACTGGCTTGCCATTGATCAGCCCTTCATTCAAGAAGCGCACCGCGACCGCAAACTCAGGATGGAATCGGAAGGTGCCGCGCAACTCCAACTCCTTGCTGACCAGTTGATTCAAAGGCAAGGTAGAGTCTCCGCCCAAACCAATGGTCACAATGACGCCGCGAGGCGTCACCACATCCAAACCTGCACGCAAGGCTTTGTCGCTGCCAGAAGCTTCGAACATCACATCGAAGGTGCCTTTGTTGACCGCAAAAGCCGCCAGGGCATCGGGCTGGGACACCA
>CANBWK010000135.1 GCA_947373105.1 Comamonadaceae bacterium
CGCCTGGCAGGCGTCACCTACGTCACACAAGACGTGCGCGACCCGGCGCTGGCAGACAGCATTGCCCACCACCAGATCGACACCGTGGTGCACTTGGCCTCCATCGTCACACCGGGTAAAGACTCCAGCCGCGCCTTTGAATATTCGGTTGATGTTGGCGGCACACACAACGTACTGCAAGCCTGCGTGCAACATGGCGTCGCGCATATCGTGGTCTCGTCCAGTGGTGCAGCCTATGGCTACCACGCTGACAACGCAGCCTGGCTCACCGAAGACATGCCCCTTCGCGGTAACGAGAGCTTTGCCTATTCACATCACAAACGCCTCGTCGAAGACATGCTTGCCCACTACCGACAGAATCACCCCGCGCTGCAGCAGACTGTGCTTCGCATTGGCACGATCTTGGGTGAACGCATCGACAACCAAATCACCGCACTGTTTGAAAAATCACGCCTCTTGGCCATTCAAGGCAGCGACAGCCCCTTTGTCTTCATCTGGGACGAAGACGTCACCGGGGCCATCCTGCACGCGTTAAGCGGCCAGGCTCTTTGCGGCTGCTTCAATTTGGCGGGGGATGACGCACTCACCATTTTTGACATCGCCAAGCGACTCAACAAGCAGACCCTTGTTTTACCCGGGTGGGTCTTGAAAACAGCCCTTTGGCTGGGCAGCCGCTTGGGCATCAGTCGCTACGGCCCCGAGCAACTCGATTTTTTACGCTACCGACCCGTTCTTCTGAACACGGCGCTCAAAACCCAATTCGGTTACACGCCCTGTAAAACCAGTGCGCAAGCCTTTGACGCCTTCGTCAAAGCACGCAACTTACACAAGCACTCATAACGGCACTCACAACAAAGGCCGCAACTCCCGAGCAGCATCCAGCAACAGCGGTAGCCACTTGCGGTGCACTGTGGCATCAGTCAACTGGTCAGCGGTGCCCACCACATTGATTGCAGCCAGGGTCTTACCCTGCATGTTGCGCAAAGGCACAGCCAATGCGTGAATGCCCAGCTCATGCGCTTCTCTGGCCAGACAATAGTCGTCCTGTCTCACTTTCGAAATCAAGGCTTTGAATGGGGTCACGCCCACTTCGGTCTGCGAGGTAATGCGTGCAAGATCGCGACCCTTGATCCATTGCGCAAAATCTGACTTGGCCAAATTGGCCAACAAGACTCGGCCGGTGGACGTTGCATGTGCAGGCAAGCGTGCCCCCAAGTGCAAGCCATAAGCCAGATGCCGCACGGGTTCGGCCACACCCGCACTGCGTGCCACGATCACACCTTCACCACCGTCCAGCACCACAGCAGAAAATGATGCATGCGTTTTGTGCGACAGCTGATTGAGCGTGGGCTGCAGTGTGCGAGGCAAGCGAGAGGTGGCCATATAACTGCCCGCAAATCGAAGCACCCGCGCTGACAACCAGTAATAGCTGCCATCGGTTTCCAAATAACCCAACTCGGCCAGTGTGAGCAAATGCCGCCGTGCCGCCGCCCGGGTGATGCCGGTGCGATGCGCGGCCAGTGTGGCGTTCAGCCGCTGACGTTCGGTGTCAAAGGCCTCCAGCACAGACAGGCCTTTGGCCAGGCCTTCGATGTAATCTGCTTTGGCGATGTTCATTGTGAGTGTGGCAACGTCATTGATCCGTGTTAATTTGCGCGATATTCGCACAATTACTCCAATCATCGCACAAAGTCTAGCCCCGCAATGAACCAGTTAGCCCGTCATTCCTTAAGCTTGCTTTCATTGTTGTAAAAGACCTTACCGGAAAAACGCATGACCAAAGCCACCCGCACCCAAGTCGCCATCATTGGCGCAGGCCCTTCCGGCCTGTTGATGGGGCAATTGCTCTACAAAGCCGGCATCGACGCCATCATCCTTGAACGCCAGACCGGTTACTACGTCCTCTCGCGCATCCGCGCCGGTGTGCTTGAACAAGTCTCAATGGACCTGCTCGATGAAGTCGGTGTGAGTCAGCGCATGCACCAAGAAGGTCTGATCCATGGTGGCTTTGACTTGCTGTTCAAGGGCGAGCGGCACCGCATCGACATGAACAAACTCACGGGCGGCAAAAACGTCATGGTCTATGGCCAAACCGAACTCACCCTCGATCTGATGAATGCCCGCAAGGCACTGGACTTGCCCACGGTTTACGAAGCTGAAAACGTACAGGTTCACGAATTCGACACCGCCAAACCCCGCGTCACTTATGAAAAAAATGGTGTCGCCCACAGCATCGAATGCGACTTCATTGCCGGATGCGACGGCTTTCACGGCGTGTGCCGCGCCAGCGCCCCCAAAGACAAAATCCGCGAATACGAAAAGGCGTATCCCTTCGGCTGGTTGGGTGTCCTGTCCGACACACCGCCCGTGCACCATGAACTGATTTACGTGAACAGTACGCGAGGCTTTGCGCTGTGCTCACAGCGCAGCAAAACCCGCAGCCGCTACTACCTGCAAGTGCCATTGACCGACAAAGTCGAGCAATGGTCGGACGATGCCTTCTGGGCCGAGCTGCGAAACCGCCTCGACCCTGAAGCCCGCGCCAAATTGGTGACTGGTCCCAGTATCGAAAAAAGCATCGCTCCACTGCGCAGCTTTGTGACCGAGCCGATGCGTTTTGGCCGCATGTTCCTGGCCGGAGACGCCGCCCATATCGTGCCGCCTACCGGTGCCAAAGGGCTGAACTTGGCGGCCACCGACGTCAAGTACCTGTCCACAGCCATCGTCGAGTTTTACCAAGAAAACTCTGAGGCAGGGATCGACCATTACTCCGAACGCTGCCTGCGCCGCATCTGGCGTGCCGAAAGGTTCAGCTGGTGGTTTACAAGCCTGATGCATCACTTTCCAGAAAACGGTGAGATCGGCCAAAAGTTCCAGGACGCCGAGCTCGACTACCTCATCCACAGCGAATCAGGTTCACGCACCATCGCCGAAAACTATGTGGGTTTGCCGATGGATTTTGGCAACTGATTTGCATTAAAAAAGCCGCATTGGCACGCACATGACAAGGCGACGTCAGCGGCCTTGCTCATAATACGAGCCTTGATTCACTAAGGCCCTTCATGTCCTCTATAAAACCCCTGCGCGGCGTGCGCGTTGTCACTCTGGCCCTGAACCTGCCTGGCCCTGCGGCCATCATGCGTTTGGCGCAAATGGGCGCTTCGTGCACCAAGATCAACCCGCCAGCGGGTGACCCGATGTTCAACTCAGCGCCCGAGGCCTACGCCATGTTCCACAAAGGCGTCAAAGGCAAAACGCTGGACCTCAAGAGCGCTGCAGGCCAATCGGCCATGCACACGCTACTGGCCAACACCGATGTGCTGCTGACCTCATTTCGCCCCTCAGCCTTGACCAAACTGGGCCTGAGTTGGACAAGCCTTCGTAAGCAATACCCAGCACTCAGCCTGATTGAAATTGTGGGCGCCCCCGGTCCACTGGCCGAAATTCCGGGCCACGATTTGACTTACCAAGCCGAGGTCGGTCTCGTCAATGGCATGGACCTGCCGCCCAGTCTGTTTGCCGACATGGGCGGCGCGCTCATGGCCAGCGAAGCCACTCTCAAAGCGGTGCTCTCACTCAAGACCACCGGCAAAGGCAGCCGACACGAAGTCGCTTTGTCCGAGGCCGCCGCCTGGCTCGCCATGCCGCGTCGCCTGGGCATGACGATGCCCAAAGGATCTGTGGGCGGTGCCCACGCGGGTTACCGCGTTTATGCCTGCAAGAATGGTCGCGTGGCCGTGGCAGCGCTAGAGCCGCACTTTGCCGCCAGCCTGTGCGAAGCGGCAGGTGTGCCGTTCAGCCATCCGTACAAAGACATGTTCAAGCCCAGCACGCACCAAGCCATAGAGAGTTTTTTGGCCAGCCAAACCCGTCAACAACTTGACAAACTGGCCACCGCCAAAGACATCCCCATGCTGTCGCTCAAATAATCAACTCAAACCACTGACTTGCCGCGGGCCAAAAAGGCCTGCGTGGCGGGCTGCTCCAGCAGTTGACGGCTCCAGCGTTGCAGCACTTTTTCAAGGCGTGGAGCGGCCACACCCAGTTGCACCATGGCCACACCGCCGTTAACCGACTCGCTGTAATCGCAAATCAAGCCATCTCGCAGCTCAAAGCGACTGATGCCATCAATCACCACTTGCCGCCCGGCAAAGTCGGGCACCTGCGAGGTAAAGCTCGACAAAGACCGCGCATACGCAATGTGGCCATTACAAACCGGCTCAAACATCTCCCAGCGGTAGTCGGGCCCTGCATCGCGGTGAAACAAATCGCTCATCATGTGGGCAATATCGGCGCGGCCCGTGTGGTCGCCATAAATGTAGTCGTGGTAGACACCATCAGGCGTAAAGCATTCGGAAAAGGCCGGTCCATCGCCGCGTTCGGCGGCAGCAGAAAAGCGCTTAAGCAAAGCTTCAAATTCAACTGCGTTCATATCATTCCTTATTCATCGGGCAAAGGGTCAGGCAAGCGCTTCAAGGTGCGCACTTTGGACAGGGTGATGATGATCCCCTGCACCGTAAAACCCAATACCACCAACCACAAACTCACTGACACCGGGAAATTAACACCCACCAAACCGCCCAAGGCCGCACCCAAAGGACGCCCTCCCGAGCTGACCACAATGTTGATTGAGGTCACCCGACCGATCATGGAGCGCGGTGTCACCGTCTGTCGCAGCGTGGTGGAGGTGATGGTCCAGATGATCGGACCCACCCCGAAAAAGAAATATGACAAAGCCGCCATCCAGCCCGACGGCCAATACAAAGACAAGGCCATGGTCACCGCCGCTAACACCGAAAAATAAGGTCCCAGCAAAATTGCCCGTCCAAACGGCAAAACGGCCACCACACGCGGTGCCAGCAAAGCCCCGCAGATCATGCCTACGCCATAACACGCTAGGGTGACACCAACCCCACTCGCGTCCAGACCCAACTCATTTATCGCATAGGGCACGTAAGTCACCTGCAGCATGAACCACGAAATATTCCAGGCAATGGATGTGAACATGATGGGCCGCAAAAAGTCACTTTGCCAAACCCACTGCGCACCGTCTTTGAGCTCCAACAAAGGGTGGCGCGGCGGCAAAGGCGCCCGCACAGGCTCCAAAATGCCGCGTAAAAAAAGCACCGCCGCCACCGACAACATTCCCGACAACACAAAAGCTGCCGAAGCGCCCGTCCACGCAATCAAGGCTCCCGCCAAAGCCGGCCCAGCGGCAAACGCCGAACTGCGCGCCAACTCCAGCCGCCCGTTCGCGCGGGCCAGGCCCTCCACCGGAACCAAGGCAGGCACCATCGAAGGAGCCGCCACACTGAAGGCCACCGTGCCCACAGCCGCCAGGAACCCGATCACCGCCAAAGCCATGATGCTGACATGCCCCGTCACAATCAAAACGAACAACAGCAACAAAGCCAAAGCCCGCAGCGATTCGGCCAAGATCATCAAACGCTTGCGCGAAGTCCGGTCAGCCAATAAACCCAAAGGCATGGACAACAGCAAAAACGGCAAAGACTGGATGGAGGCCACAAACCCGATCTCGCCCGGCCCTGCCTGCAGCAAAAGCACCGCCACAATCGGCACCGCCGCCAAACTGAGCTGTTCGGCTGATTGGGCCAACAAATTGGACCAAGCCAAACGACGAAAAGAGGCAGACAGCATCAAAAACAATCAAAAAAAAGAGGCCATGCACACGATGACCCATGGCGTTCATTTTGGGTCTGCTGCCCCAACAAACTTGTCACCAATGCGGCTGACCTGGTGTGAACAAGTCAACATGGCCGACCTGCAGGCGTTGGCGCTGTTACAAAACATCAACAAATGAAAGAAGAAATCTTTATAGACTCCCGACCTCAATGACAAAAACACCATGAATAAACTGAAGTTCACCCACTTTTTTTGCACCGCCCTGCTGGCCGCCAACAGCTTGTTGGCCAGCACGGCAAGCCTGGCCCAAACGGAGCGCGTTGGCGGTCATGTTGACTCGCATGGCTGCAGGCCCTCAGCAGGCTATGTTTGGGACGCAGAACTGGCGCAATGTGTGCGCCCCTGGATGAGCAGCGCAGTCACCCTAGAAGTAGCCCCCAAACGCCGGACCTGCACCGGCGTGATCGAAATGCAATGCCTCATGGTGCGTGAGATCGAGCCCAAGCAAGCCAAACCCCAATGGCAACCCTGGTTTGGCGACATCGCAGGCTACACGCACGTGCCCGGCAAAGGCGCGCTACTCCGTGTGCGCAAAGACAAGCAAGACAACCCACCAGCAGACGCCGCTAACACCACCTACACACTACTGAAAGTTTTACCATGACATCGCAACCAAAAAAATCAGGGGCCATGACCGCATGCATCGCCGCCAGCATCTTCGTGTGCAGCGCAGCCGGACTGGTCGCAGCCTATGGCATGTGGGGCAAAGACCACATGGCGATGAACCAATGCGTGGACGCAGGCGGCGTCTACAACAAAGACTGGGTCACCTGCGACAAAACCACCGTCGAAAAACCACAAACCACGTTCTCTGTCTACACCGGTCCGGTTTACGTTGGCGTGTTCAAGGGCAAAACAGTCCGACTCCAATTACAGGACGACTCCCAAAAGTACCGAATGATCCAAGACGGCCTGCGCATCGTGGGCGACCTCAACACTGAAAGAGGTTTTGAGAAAGACGACAACGCTACAGTCTACGTCCTCAACCCCAACGCGCAAGATTCAAAGCAAATCCGTTTTGTGGCTTCGACAAGCGACGGAAAACCAGAACTGCTGCTGCTCGGGCAAAACCATCAAATCCAAAAGGATGTTGCTTTGCGGCCTGCTCAATGATTCAACTGCCCCCAAGCCTTATCCAGCCGCTTGATGCTGACAGGCTGCGGGGTGCGCAGTTCTTGCGCGAAGAAGCTCACGCGCAGCTCTTCAAGTAACCAGCGGAACTCCAGCATGCGGGCGTCTTGCGCGCCTTTGCGTTCGGCCACCAGGCGCCAGTAGCGTTGTTCTTGGGGCTTCAGCTCGGCCAAGCGCTGGGCGTCGCGGGCGGGGTCGGCGCGGTATTTGTCCAGGCGCTGGGTAATGGCCTTGAGGTAGCGGGCGTAATGCTGCAGCTGCGGCCACGGGGTGGCGGCCATGAAGTTTTTGGGCATCAGGCGTTGCAGTTGCGCTGTGCAATCGGCCGTCGCATCGGGGGCGTTTTTGGTGTCTTTGATCTTGCGGGTGGCCGCGCCAAACTCCAGCAAGATGGTGCCCGCCAGCCGGGCCACTTCGTTGGCAATCAGCGTGAGGCGCCCCCTGCCCTCGTCGATGCGGCGTTTGAAGGTCGCTTCATCGCTGGGCAGCGGGTCAAGCAAAAAGGCGCGGTCCAGCGCCACATCGATGATCTGGGTTTTCAGCTCATCGGCGGTGCCCAGCGGCATGTAGGCCACGGCCATTTTTTGCAGGTCGGGAATGTTTTTTTCCAGGTACTTAAGCGCGTCTTTGATCTGCTGCGCAAACAGGCGGCGCAGGCCCGCGCGGTTTTTGGCGGCAGCCATGTCGGGCTCGTCAAACACTTCGATGGTCACGGCGTCTTGCATGTCCACGAGTGCCGGGAAGCCGATCAAGGTCTGTCCACCTTTGCTGATTTCCATCAGCTCGGGCAGTTCGCCGAAGGTCCAGGTGGTGTAGCGCTGGGGGGTGATGGGGGCTTGTTGGGCGGGCGACTTGGAACCCAGCCCTCGCGAGGAATTGGGGTCAGAGCC
>CANBWK010000136.1 GCA_947373105.1 Comamonadaceae bacterium
CTTGGTGCAAGAGGGCAGCTTGAAAATATCCAACCAAGAGCATCGTGCCATTCTGGATGCCTTGGTGCTTCGTGATACCAAGCGGGCTGAACAAGCCTTGGCAGAGCACGTGGCCCACGGCTGGGACCGATTGGCGGCGACTGTTCAAATTGGTAATAAAAAATAATTGTGGGCTGCATGTGCATCATGCCTACTGGCCCTTACCCTTGTGATGGAATAAATTGAGCCGCAAATTTGCCTGATTTGTCTTCAATCTCTGTGACATGGGGAGCGCCAAAGTGCGTCGGAAAAAGTTTGGCACCGGTCTCTGCGCAATAGCACAGCATGCGACGACGAGTGGCACGGGCTTGCTCAGGACTTTGACAAAACTGGGTGTTCCAATCAGGCGCGTAAATTTGGAGGGGATGGTGAATGACGTCGCCACAAAAAACGCCACTCCCCTGGGTGTCGTTTAACTTGAGCAAGATGTGACCTGGTGTGTGGCCCGGTGCGGGTTCGACCAAAAGGTTGTCGTCAATCTGATGGACGCCTTCCACCAGCTGTGCTTGGCCTGCATCAATGACTGGCAATACGCTGTCCACATAAGCAATACGACGCGCAGGGTCATCAACAAGGCTTGGGTTTTTCGATGGATCCCAGTAGTCGTTTTCAATGCGTGAAAAAAGGTACTTCGCATTTGGGAAGGTTGGCACCCATCGTCCGTTTTGCAGGCAAGTGTTCCATCCTATGTGGTCTGCATGCAAATGCGTGCACAACACCATGCTGATGTCGGTTGGTTGCACACCAGCTTCGGCAAGTCGCTCTAAAAAGGGTGTATTGAGTTGGTGAAATCGTGGCCACCAGTGGCGATCCTTATGGTTGCCCGAGCAACTGTCGAGAAGGATGGTGTGATGAGGTGTTTGAATGAGCCAAGAATGCACACTGGTGATGAGTGCGTCTTGCGAGGGAATGTAGTGGTGTGGCACCAGCCAATCCAAGTTCTGGTTCAGGACTTCGCGGTCGAAACCTGTGAAGTACTGCTCTGGAGGAAAGCTACCTGCGCCGAGTTGCTCTTCGATGCGCGTCACCGTGGTGTTGCCGATGGTCCATTTTTGCATAAGCACCTCTAGGTTTTGGCGTTGCGGTGGTACCAATGCAGAACGCTGTGTTCTACAGACAAAATCAGTCGATTGAGAAAGTAGCCCGTGGCCGCCAACAAGAAAATGGAGGCGTACATGTCGCTCGCTCGCATGGCGTACTGCATCGTCAGGATGTAATAACCAATACCGGCCGAACCAGCGATCATTTCAGCCACAACCGTGACGATCAGTGCGAGCGCCAAACTCACTCTCATGCCCGCCAAAATGTAGGGCAGGCTGGCAGGCACGATGACTTTCAAAACAACTGCGATACGACTGTGTTTGAATGTTCGGGCCACGGCCAGTGCGGTGGGTTCCACTGATCGAACGCCCGCAATGGTATTGATCAACACCGGGAAGAATGCAGAAAAAGCCACCACAAAAATCTTCATTGCATCGTCAACGCCCAAGATAAGGATCAGGGGGGGCACGATAGCCGGGATAGGGATGGGGCGAAGAAATTCGAGCATAGGCTCGAGTGACGCGCGAACCCAGCGCACTGTTGCCATACACAGTCCCAAGGCCACCGCTACAGCGACTCCACCAGCGTAGCCCAACAACATACGATAGAGGCTGGACCCAAATACTTCGGGTAGTTCACCAGAGCGCATGCCAGCGATTAAGGCTTTTGCAATCTCACTGACTGGGGGCCAGTTGGTACTTTGCACCCAGTACAGTGAGGACAATTGCCACAATAACAACAAGCCTGCGACCAGCGCAAAGCCAGATGCTCGGGACAGCCACTTTTTAATCACCATGCACCCACACTCCACCAACAGCCGTGCCTAATACCTGTGCGTCTCGTAATGCATCAGGATCACAGTCCACAGGATTGACCGAGAGCACAGTGAAGTCGGCCAAGAGTCCTGTTTTGATCATGCCGCGCTCATGTTCTGAAAAACACAGATAAGCCGCATCGCGGGTGTAAAGCGCTAAGGCTTCTTCACCGCTGATGGCCTGCAGACGGCCTATAGGCTCTTCGCTGCCAGCAATGCTGCGGCTGCGCGCTTGCCACAATCCCAGCAGAGGCTCAAAAGGGGTCACTGGAGAGTCTGAACCTCCACCAACCTTCACGCCACCATCCAGCCAACTGCGAACAGGCGTGGCCAAGGCCATCATGGCGGCACCAAAGCGCTGAACCAAGATGGGACCAAAGGTGTATTGCATGGAGCATTGCGTTGCAACTGTGACCCCCATTTTGGCGGCCTGTTGAATGTTGCGGGCCTCTGGCCAAAGGTAAGCGTGTATCAACGAAAAACGCAAATCATGCAGGGGGATTTCTTCGTTGATTTCGGAAAAAACATCCAGTGCAATATCGATTGCTTGACCTCCAACAACATGGACCCCCATGGACCAGCCTTGTTCAGCGCATCGCTTGGCAATCAGGCGAAAGGTTTCGGTTGGCGTGACTTGAATGCCACAGTTGCAGCGTTCGTCCGGGTAGGGTTCTCGCATCAACGCTGTACCTAACGATGCGCCGCCATCTAAAAACAGCTTGACGCCACCCAACTTCAGGAAGGCATCGCCAAAACCGGTACGCATGGCACTTGATGAAATTCGAGCCAGTGTTTCTTCGACTGGGCGGCTTGAATCTGCCAGGGGCATGAGCACTGAGCGGACTGTGAGCTCGCCACGTGACCACAGGGACTGGTAGATTCGCATCATCTCAGGCGTGACGCCTGGGTCCATGACGCCCGTCAATCCGGCCGCATGGTAGCGCTTTTGAATTTTGCGCAATGCTTGCTCTTGGTCTTTAATCGAGGTAGGGGGCACCAATCGCGCAACGGGTTCAAATGCGGGTGGCTCCATCAAAATACCGTTGGGCACGCCCTGACTGTCACGCAGTATTTTTCCACCCTCGGGGTCGGGTGTGTGTAAATGAATACCCGCAAGATCGAGCGCCATGGTGTTGGCCACAGCTGCATGGCCAACACGTGGCAGGTACACAGGTCGATCGGGGCAAGCGGCGTCAAGCTCTTGCCGTGTGGGGTAGCGCTGCTCTTGAAGATTCACCACATGCCAACCGCTACCGCTGCTGATCCAGGTCTCGTTGGGGTAGGCCTGGGCATAAGCGCGAATGGCTGACTGAATGTCGGCTATGCAACGCGATTGCGAGAGGTCAACCAACCGGCTCTGCATCCCGGTCCAGTGCATATGATTGTGCGTGTCAATGAGACCTGGAACGAGGGTGCCTTTGATTCTGCGTGTTTCACTCACGGCCCCCAATCTGGCGCGTACATCGGCTTCGCTACCCACAGCCACGATCTTGCCGGCCACGATGCCGATGGCCTCAGCGCGAGGCTGAGCCGGGTCCATGGTGACGATGTCGCCCAGCAGTAACTGTGTGTGGCTTGGCATGGTGCGCCTTATTTGACCGCCGTACGGTAAAGCAATGCTTTGCTGTCGAAGGGGCCTTCGATCATTTTGTTCTTGCGCATTTGCTCGACAACCATGTCTATGCTTGCAGGGTCGACGGTCTTCTCATAAGCAGGTAGGCTCAATGAACGGATCTGTTCTGGTGCCAAACGTGTATAGGCCGAGATGATTTTGGTCCACTCTTCGGAGCCTTGATTTTGGTTGGTCCAATCCACTGCCTTGTTGTAAGCACGAACCCAGCGATCGATCACGCCGGGGTTTTGAGCGATGAATGTTTTGGTCGCCGCATATTGACTCACGGGGATGCGTTTTTGCACTGCGTTATAGGGCCAACCCACAATACTGACAGCATCAGAAGACACCCCTGCACTCAAGAAAGGTTCGACCACAAATGCGGCATCCACGCGATCCCCCTTGACTGCATCAACCATTTGCGGGAACGGTACTTCGAGGTAGGTCACAGCATCGGGGTTGCCGCCTGTGGCCTGCACCCAGGCGCGAGCGTAGAGCCAAATGATGTTGTTGCGTGTGTTGACCGCAACGCGTTTACCTTCAAGGTCTTTGCCCGTCTTGATGGTGCTTCCTTTCTTGGCAATCAGGGCTGCAAGATCCGGTGTTTTGTCCCCCGTGTTGCTCCCTGCCGCTATGATTTCAAATCCAAGACCCTGCTTGGCACCCAATACCACTGAGATGATATTGCTGAAGGTAATCTGTACCTGGCCTGCCGCCAGTGCAGGCAAACCCATTGCGCCGCCTGCAGTCGGCGTGGTGTCAACCTCCAAACCTTCGGCAGCAAAAAATCCCTTGGCAATACCAACTTGCAAGGGGGCTGTATCGATAATCGGGATGGTGCTGACCCGAATTTTTGTTGGTTGCGCTTGTGCGCTAGGCGTCAAGGCCAGCAGCCCACTGATCGCTAAAGTGGCGATCTGCAGCAGTCGCTTGAGTGAAGATGCATTCATGTCAGACTCTCCTAATAAAGGTGGGTAAGTGAGGGTGATAACTCAGGTTGAACTGGGAATGGCCCAAGGGATGGCTTTGCGCTCAAACTGCAAAAACAAGTAATTCAGCGCAAAACCAAGAACAGCCAAAATCAAAATCCATGCATACATATTGGCGACTTGGAAACTGCGTTGCATGTCGATGATGAGGTAGCCGACACCGCCTGTGCCAGCAAGCATCTCGGCGATAACGACCAGAATCAGGCCTAAGCCGAGACTGACACGAAGACCTGCAAAAATCATCGGCAATGCGCTGGGCAAAACCACGGAAACAAGTGCACTGGCGCGTGAGTGGCCCAAGGTGCGAGCTACATCGAGTTGGACCGGATCCGTCCCACGCACACCTTGTATGGTGTTGACCAGCACTGGAAAAAAAACGCCCATTCCGACCACGGTGAGTTTCATCGCATCGCCCAATCCGAGAAACAGAATGAGTGGCGGTAAGAGCGCTGGTTTTGGAAGGGGTCTTAAAAATTCAATGAGAGGTTCAAACAAGTCATACAGTGGTTGAAAGCGACCCATCAGGAGTCCGAAACCAATCGCCAAAAAAGAGCCCAACAGATAAGCAGTAAAGAGCAAATACAAAGTACTTCTAAGCGGCTCCCATAAGCTGCCAGCAGCAATAATTCCAGCAGTTTTTGCAAGCACGACCGATGGCGAAGGTGTTAAAGCGACGTTAACGTAACCGATACGCACAGCAATCTCGAGCGCGGCCAGAATCGCGACAATGGTCATCGCACCCAAAGCTTTTTCGATGGTCGATGGCTTCATGCCGATCGTCCCAGTAGCATGGACAGAATTTCATGTCGGAGTGACAAAAACCGGTCGGACTCGCTGGTGCTGATGCTGTCACGGGGACGAGGCAATCCCGTTTCAATGACCTTACTCACTTTAGAGGGACGGGAAGACAGCACCACAATGCGGTCAGCAAGAAAAACGGCTTCGTCGACATCATGCGTGACAAGCACGGCGGTGAAGCGGTGCCGAGTCCACAGGTCTAAGATCAGGGCGTGCAGTTCCAAGCGAGTCAGTGCGTCAACCGAGCTGAAGGGCTCATCCATCAACAAAATGCGGGGTTCAGCCGCAAGTGCACGGGCTATGGTTACGCGCTGTTGCATGCCGCCAGACAGTTGCCAAGGATAGCGATGGGCGAAATCTGCCAGCCCGACCATCTCCAGATAACGAAGACTGTGAGCGCGAGCCAGTGCGCGTGTCATGCCGGGCTTGTGTTCTACAGCAAAAGCCACGTTTGCAAGCACAGTACGCCAAGGGAACAGCGAGTTGCCATACTGCTGAAACAAGTACACGATGCCCGATGGTGGTTCGTTGACCGGCAAGCCATTGAACTGCACGGTGCCCGCAGATGCGGGTGTCAAACCGGCGGCAATCTGAAGCAGTGTAGATTTGCCGCAACCTGACGGGCCGACAATCGCTAAAAATTCTCCTTCCACAACGCGCAGGTCGATATGACCCAGTGCGTGGGTCTGCAACAGGCCAGTGCCAAATGTTTTCTGGATGCCGCTTAATTCAAGATAAGGCTGAACCATGTTGGACATTCAGTACTGGGTGGCGGGAAGTTCGACCGTCAAACCGTCTAGGGCTTGGGTCAGTTGTATCTGGCAACTCAGGCGGCTGTTTTTATTGTGCGGTACCGCAGTGAAGTCGAGCATGGCTTGCTCGTCGGTACTCGCTGGTGGCAATTGTTCTAACCAATCTTCGTTCACTATGACATGGCACGTGGCGCAGGTCAACAAGCCACCACAGTCTGCGGCAATGCCTTCAATGCCTGCATCGCTGGCGGCGTCCATCAGGCTGTGGCCTGGCAGGGTTTGCACAGACGTTTGATGGCGAGCGCCATCGTTTGCAATCGATACAAAGTGAACGGTGATCATTCAAATCCTGCCAAAATATTCACGCCGATGGAACTCGGTTTTGTCCTCGGCCTGCTCAAAACGCAGAGCTTCTGCGCTTTTGATTTGCGTGTAATAAGCGACAAAGTCAGCGCCAAAGGCCTTGACCAAGCTGGCGTCTTGGCCGAGTGCTTCAAGCGCTTCACCCAGATTGGAGGGCAACTTGTGGGCTTGGTTGTTGTAGGGGTCATCGGTGGCTGGCGGTGCACGCAGTTGGCGTTCGATGCCGTCCATGCCCGCATGGATTTGCGAGGCCATGTACAAATAGGGATTGGCGCCTGACTCGCCGAGCCGATTTTCAATGCGGGTGCTGCGGTCACCACACTCGCCAATCACGCGCAGCATCGCACCGCGGTTGTCACGGCCCCACAGGACCGACTGCGGTGCCAATGCATTCGGCTTGAAACGTCCGAATCCGTTGGCTGTCGGTGTACAAAAAACGGTCATGCCGGGGGCATGGGCCAGCAGGCCGGCCAGATAGTGTTCACCCAAATCGGACAGGCTGTAGCCCGCATCCAGTGAGGTACTGCCTTGAGCGGGTGTCTCGCGCTGAAATACATTGTGGCCGGTCGATGCGTCGACCAGCGATTGGTGCAGGTGCCAGCCGCTGGACATGATGTTGGGAAAGGGTGGCCTGCACATGAACGTGGCATGGTAGCCGGCGCGTCGCAAGGCCTGTTTGACGGCATTGCGAAACAGCACCATGTTGTCGGCGGCGGTCAGGGCATCAGAAACATCGAACACAGCTTCGACTTGGCTGGGACCCATCTCGGCTTCGAGTGACAAAAGGGGTAGACCGAGCGCCTGCGCGGTCCGTTGCACGATGCGCATGGCCGGCTCGGCCATGTCAAACCAGGACTCGGTCAGTAAGTTGTAGCCCGGGTGGAGCATGCTCACCTGCGGTGCATCGCTGGGCCAGGCGGCCAGCTCGGGGTCCATTTGCGCGTCGGTGTTCTCTATCTTGTAGATGTGGAACTCGACCTCCAGACCGCAGCGCATCGACAGGCCCGCTGAATGCAGCCGCTCAAGCGCGCGTTGCAATACCCGCCGAGTATCGAGCTCGACGGGACGTCCGTCAGGGAACCAGGGCTGGGCGCGCAGCCAGCCGGTTGACTCGGTCCAAGGAAGCAACTGAAAGCTTTCAGGGTCGGGCAACAAAACTAAATTATTGGCTTGCCCAAAGCCTGGCAAAGAG
>CANBWK010000137.1 GCA_947373105.1 Comamonadaceae bacterium
TGTGTCAATGGCGTCGGGTTCATGGGTGTCTCACAGGTAAATTTTTTGCAATAACTGAACCAGGGTTTGGCGCTGGTGGGCTGTCAGTTTAGAGCTTGCGTCGATTTCGAGCTCGTAAGCAGTCACTTCGGCTTGTAGCATGAGTGACACGCCTTTGTCGGTGGGGTGCAGGCCCACGGCGCGTCCATCGGTGGGGTGTGGCTTGCGCTCAATCAGTCCGCGAGACTCCAGCGACTGAATCAGCCCCACCAGATTGGGCGGCAAGATGTTCAGTGACGCGCACAACTGGCGCGAGGTCACGCCCGGGTTGTGGTGAATGACCGACATGACCGAAAAGTCGACGGGCTTCAAACCATACACAGCCAAGCGTTCCAGAAAGACACTGATGATGGACAGCGCCGCCCGGCGGGCGTTGTAGCCCAGCAAGGTTTGCAGATAGCGGGTGTCCACGGCGTCTACGGCCGATACAGAGGGGGTGCGTTTTTGAGTGACCATGGCGCAGCGCATCTTGAATTCAGGCAGCACCCAAATACGTGTCGATCAAGCGCGGGTCCTGGGCCAGGTCCGAAGCCTTGCCGTGCAGACCGATTTCGCCCATCTCCAAGACGTAACCATGGTCGGCAACGGCCAGGGCTGCACGTGCGTTTTGCTCAATCAAGACCATGGTGACGCCGGTTTTTTGCAGGGTTTCAATGATCGAAAAAATCTCTTTCACAATCAAAGGGGCCAGGCCCAAACTGGGTTCGTCCAGCATCAGCAGCGTGGGGCGCGACATCAGTGATCGGCCGACAGCCAGCATTTGGCGCTCGCCTCCAGACAAGGTGCCGGCCTCTTGCAAGCGGCGTTCTTTGAGGCGCGGAAACAAATCGAACACGTCGTCGATGCGACTGCGCCACTGCGCGTTGCCCAGTTGCATTTGCCGGTAACCGCCGAGCACCAGGTTGTCTTCTACGCTCATGGTGCCGAACAGCTCGCGCTTTTCTGGCACCAGCGCAATGCCTTGCATCACGCGCTCTTCCAGCGTCAATGATTGGATGGATTGGCCTTCAAACTCGATCAGGCCTTTGCCCGGAATGATGCCCATCAGGGCGTTGAGCAGTGTCGATTTGCCAGCGCCGTTGGGGCCAATCACCGTGATCACGCTGCCCTTGGCCGCTTCAAGGCTCAGGCCGTGCAGCACTTCGGCGCGGCCGTACCCAGCCCGCAGGTCGGTGACTTTGAGGAGAGGTGTCGACATGTCAGTGCTCCGTTCCGAGGTAAGCCGCACGCACCGCGGGGCTGGCCTGAATTTCTGCGGGCGTGCCTTGCGTCAACAAGGTGCCGAACTCCATCACCACCAGGTGGTCACACACGTCCATCACCAGGCCCATGTCATGCTCCACCAGCAAGATGCTCATGCCTTCGCTTTGCAGCTGACGCAGCACCAGGATCAGGTCTTGTTTTTCTTTGTGACGCAAACCTGCGGCAGGTTCGTCCAGCAGCAGCAAGGCCGGGTCGCAGCACAGGGCGCGGGCAATTTCCATCAAGCGTTGCGGACCCATGGCCAGATTGCCGGCTTGTTCATGTAAATACGCGCCCATGCCAATGCGCTCGAGCTGCCGCTGTGCTTCTTTCATGAGGCGTTGTTCTTCGGCGTGGTTGGTGCGCAGCATCGATGACAGCACGCCACTGCTGCTGCGGGTGTAGGCACCCAAGGCCACGTTTTCGAGCACGGTCATGTCGGGGATCATCTTGACGTGCTGGAAGGTGCGGGCCATGCCCAGTCGGGCAATGAGGCGGGAGCGCAAGGCGCTGATGTCTTGCCCTCTGAATTTAACGTGGCCACTGGTTTTGGACAGCAAGCCCGTGATCAGATTGAACGTGGTGGACTTGCCCGCGCCGTTCGGGCCGATCAGCCCCACGATCTGACCTGCGGTGATCTCAAAGCTGATGTCGTTGACGGCCACCAGCCCGCCGAATTGTTTGCGGACTTGATGCACTTCGAGCACGGACTCACCCATGGCGGGCTTGTTGCGTGCCGGCAGTTCAGCTGCGTCTTGCCAATCAATGGGTCGATCGGAACGCGGTAAAAACTGGGCCACCATCGACCAAAGTCCGTCGGGCATGTATTTGAGTACCAGTACCATGGCGATGCCAAAAACAATCACTTCATAGCTGCCACTGGTGCCGATCAAGGCGGGCAGGGCCACTTGCAAATAGTCGTCAAGCAGCTTCATGAGCGCCGCACCGACCAGCGCACCCCACACATGACCCACCCCCCCCACCACGGCCATGAACAGATATTCAATGCCCATCTTCAAGCCAAAGGCGGAGGGGTTGACCGTCAACTGGAAGTGGGCCAGCAACCAACCGCCAATGGAGGCCAGCAGGGATGCGATCAGAAAGATCGTGACCTTGTAGCGGAAGGTGTTGATGCCCATGGCCTCGGCCATTTGTGAGCCGCCCTTGAGGGATCGGATGGCGCGACCCGGACGCGAGTCCAACAGATTGAGCAAGGCCATAGCGCCGACCAGCAAGAGGGCCCACGTCAATATAAAAAACAACCGCCCTTGACCGATAGAGAGCGTGCCGATGGACAAACTTTTCAGGCCTTGCAAACCATCGTATTTGCCCAAAACCTGCAGGTTGCCCATGAGGTAATAAAGTGACAACCCCCATGCGATGGTGGCCAAAGGCAAGTAGTGGCCCGACATGCGCAAGGTGATGGCGCCCAATATCAGCGCGCTCACGGCGGTGATGGCCAAACCGATCCACACCGTCAGCCAAGGCGACATGCCCAGGTTCAGCGTCAACCAGGCCGTGGTGTAGGCGCCAATGCCCACAAAAGCAGCTTGACCAAAAGACGTCAGCCCGCCCACGCCGGTGAGCAAGACCAGGCCCAGACAGACCAGGGCGTACAAGCCGATGTAGTTGAGTTGGACAATCCAGAAGTCGGGCAGGGGCAACCAGGCCACCAACGGAATGGCCACCGCCAGCAGCCACAGGGGTAAATTTTTCCTGGTCATCTCAATGATCCTCGTCAGAGTGACCGCCGCGCAATGAACGCGCAAGGAGAACGGGCAGGATCAAGGTGAACACAATGACCTCTTTGAATGCGCTGGCCCAGAAGGCGCCAAAGGCCTCCACGATGCCAACAAAGAGCGCCCCCAAAAGTGCGCCGGGGTAACTTGATAAACCTCCAATCACCGCTGCCACAAAGCCCTTGAGGCCAATCAGAAAGCCCGAGTCGTAGTAGACCGTGGTGGTCGGGCCGATCAAGAGACCCGACAAGGCGCCGATCAAGGCCGCCAGCAAAAAGGTCAGTTGGCCTGCGCTGTGGCTGGAGATGCCCATGAGTCTTGCACCTGTGCGGTTGACAGCGGTTGCACGCAAGGCTTTGCCACGCAAGGACCGCTCAAAGTAGAGCCACAGCATCACAATCAAAGCCAATGACACGGTAAAGATGATGACCATTTGTCCGGAGAATGTGACAGGCCCCAAGGGAAAGCGTTGGTCCCAGAAGCTCGGGTTGCGAAAGCCTTCTGCGCCGAAAAAAAGCAAGCCTAAACCGGTCATGGCGAAATGCACGCCCACCGACACGATCAGTAAAACCAAAGGCGTTGCCGACTCTAGCGACTGGTAGGCCACGCGGTAAACCAAAGGACCGAACGCCGTCACGATGGCCACACTCAACGCGGCTTGTATTCCCATGGGCAGTTGTTGGGGGGCAGCCCAAATGGCCAGTCCGGAGATCAGTGCCGGGAACACCAAGGTTTTGAAGGCCGCGCGAAGGGCGCGACCAAGGTCTCTGTTGTGACGCCACCGTGCCACGCCCTCCATCAAGGCGGCGACCAAGGCCAAAATGATGAGCAGCCAGACGGTGCCCGGGATCTTGCCGGTTTGCAGCATGGCCAGGGTCAACGCCCCATAGGCGACAAATTCGCCTTGGGGAATGAAGATGATCCGGGTGACGGTGAACACCAGCACTGTGGCCAAGCCCAAGAGGGCATAGATGGCGCCGTTGGTCACGCCATCCAGCAACAAAATGCTGGCAATTGAGAAATCCATAGTGAACCTTGTGTCAGCCGGATAAAGGTCTTATTCGACCTTGAATTTGCCGTCAACCACTTTGGTCATGACACCGGTTTCCATGGTGTAACCATCATGGTCTTTGGCGGTCCAGTTCATCACGCCATGCGCAAACACGGTGCGACCCATGGTCTCAAGGCTGTCGCGCACGGCTGCTCGGAATTCGGCCGTGCCTGGCTTGGCTTTCTTGAGTGCCATGGGGATCACTTTTTCCATGGTGATCTGGAAGTCATAGGAGTGACCGGCAAACTGGTTGCGAGAATTGGCACCGAATGCTTTCTCGAAGTTGGTGACGAAATTAAGCGCTTGTTTTTTGGAGGGGTGGTTGTCGGCCAATTGGTCACCCAACAATGCGGGACCAGAAACAACAAAAGTACCTTCTACCGTTTTGCCGCCAATGCGCATCAAATCGGGCGTTGCTGCAGCGTGTGTTTGGTAGATCTTGCCTTTGTAGCCGCGCTCTGCCAGCGCCAGTTGGGGCATGGCGGCGCCAGAGCCGGAGGCCACTACCAAGATAGCGTCAGGATTGGCGGCAGTCAGCTTCAGGGCTTGCGGCGTGACGCTGGTGTCGGTGCGGGCAAAGCGCTCGGCCTCCACCATTTTCATGCCGGCTTTTTCCATCAGCGGGCCCATGTTGGCCAGCCAGCCTTGACCGTAGCCATCGGCATAACCCAGAAAGCCAACTGTCTTGACGCCGTTTTTCTTCATGTGCTCGACCACGGCGTGACTCATCACATCAAAGCCTTGAGGCAAGCGAAACACAATCGATTCTTTGTCGCCTTGAGGCGGTGTGGGTGCGCCCGAAATTTGGGCGGTTTTGGCTTCAAATGCAATGGGCGTGATGGCCGACGATGTGGGGGTCAGGCAGGAGCCAAAAATAACATCCACTTTGTCTTCGGTGACGAAGCGGCGTGCATTGGCCGCGGCCTTACCGGGGTCTGAAGCATCGTCAAGAATGATCAGCTCCACTTTTTCACCGCCCACCGTTTTGGGGAAGAGGCTCAGTTGTTTTTGCATCGGGATGCCCAGACCGGAGCCGGGGCCCGTGAGCGCCAGACTGACACCGACTTTGATATCGGCCAAAGCGGCTGAACAGGTCAGCGTGGTGATGGCCAATGCCAGCAGGGTTTTTTTGACTTGCATGCGTGTCTCCTCGACAGGGTGGTGATGAACAAAGGGAAGGGAAAAAAATACAACGTTTTAACTGCACAAAGCCTGGATGTCTTCAGGCACGGGGATCGTTTTGATGCGGTCAGGATCGTCCGGATGCTTGATGCAAAAGGCCCGCACTTCAGTGCCCTCGCACAGCACGGTGTCGCCCCGCATGACGACATGCTTGTGGACAAACACTTTGCCTTTCCATTCCTGCACACTGGTGTGAATCTGCAGTGTTTCACCGTAGGTGGCAGTGCGGATGAACTTGGTGTGGATTTCCAGAAGGGGGGTGCCAATGATGCCGCGTGTTTTGACCAATTCACGCCAAGGCAGCACACCGCATTGCACAAAAAAGTTCAAAGACGATGCGTCCATCCATTTCGAAAAATTAGGAAAGAAGACGATGCCCGCGGGATCGCAATCCCCGAACATCACCTGCACTTCGAAAACAACGGTTTTGGGCATTGTGGTTTTTTTGAGTTTTGGAGTCGGTCATGCCCGACTCGATCGGGCACCCATGAGTGGGCTGTGGATTCCCGCATTCGCGGGAATGACAAGCGGGCGTGCGGCGTAGGCATGTTGTCAGCGCGGCGCCATGCGCAGGGCACCGTCCAGGCGAATGACTTCGCCGTTCAGATGGCCGTTGCTGACAATGTGGCAGGCCAGTTCGGCAAACTCACTGGGTTTGCCTAAACGTGCAGGAAACGGAATGCTGGCGGCCAGAGAGGCCTGAATCGGCTCGGGCAGGGTGCGCAGCAGCGGTGTTGCAAACAGGCCGGGGGCGATGGTGCACACGCGAATGCCGTGCTGCGCCAAGTCGCGGGCCATGGGCAGGGTCATGCCCGCCACGCCCGCTTTGGAGGCGCTGTAGGCTTGTTGGCCCACTTGGCCATCAAACGCGGCCACCGAGGCGGTGAACACCATTGCGCCGCGCTCGCCGTCTTCCATGGGGTCTGCTTTGGCGCAGGCTGCAGCGAACAGGCGGGCCGCGTTGTAGGTGCCGATCAAATTGACGTTGATGATTCTGGCGAAGTCTTCCAGCGGGGCGGCGTTGCCGTCTTTGCCGACCACACGTTTGGCCGAACCGATGCCGGCAATGTGCATCAGGATGCGTGCGGTGCCTTGCGCAGCAGCGGCTTGTTCAATGGCCGCTTGCATGCTCTCGGGGCTGGTGACATCGCATGGGATGGCCACGGCGCAGCCGTCTCCATGTTGTGCGTTGATGTCGGCCGCCACGCGTTGGGCGTTCTCCATGTTCACGTCGAGCACGGCCACTTTGGCGCCTAAACGGGCCAATTCACGGGCAGTGGCTTCGCCGAGGCCGGAGCCTCCACCGGTCACGAGGGCTGATTTTCCTTGGATGTTCATGTGGTTTCCTTTCTGGTTGACGTCGGTCGGCACTTGCGTGCCAAAGCGTTTTGTAGAGTGTAGGAGCCAGCCTGCTGGCGATGTCTTGTGGTTCAAAACACTCAAAAAAATCGCTTGCAGGCAAGCTCCTACAAACGGGGTTCATGCTTGCGGCTTAAGGATGAAGTGCAGCGCATCGGCGTGCAGCGCTGTCACCGTGTCGGCGCGGTGTGTGAGCACCGAGCGTTGGTTGATGGAGCCTTTGTCAGTGACCTCGCCTTTGTCGATGGTGGGCGGCTCGCTCAGCAGGCACAGGCGGGCAATGCGGTTGGCGCTGCCGGTGGCGGTCTTGGCCAGTTCGTTAACGATGTTCTGGAACTTGGCCAGCACCGGTGCCGAGGCCAACACATCAGACAAAGGTGCATCGGCTGCCATGCCGCTCAAGGCTCGCACAGCGGCTGTTGGGAAAACCATGGCACCCACTTCTTTCATGTTCAGGCCCGTGATCACAACGTCTTGAATGTACGGTGCACCTGCTGCAATGATTTTGCCGCGCATCGGACCCACGCTCACAAAAGTACCTGTCGCCAGTTTGAAGTCTTCCGCAATGCGGCCGTCGAACTTCAGGCCCAGGTGCACATCGGTTTCGTCGATCCACTTGACCGCGTCGCCAGTTTTGAAGAAACCTTCTTCGTCAAAAGCGCCTGCGGTTTCTTCGGCGTTGCGCCAGTAGCCGGGGGTGATGTTGGGGCCGCGGTAACGCACTTCGGTCTTGCCTTGCATGTCCACCAGTTTGAGTTCCAGGCCTGGCGCGGGCACGCCCAGGTCGCCCGCATGCACAAAGGGGTTGGTCACAAAAATGCCAAAAGGTCCGGACTCGGTCATGCCCAGGCCCGTGCCCATGACGATGCGCTCGCC
>CANBWK010000138.1 GCA_947373105.1 Comamonadaceae bacterium
TGAGAGTATTTAGCAGTGAAGACACCTACAGTAACCGCACCATAAAATTCATCGGTATTGGCACTCGGCTTGAGGTTGTTGTTCGGGTATTCGTAGTGCAGGTAACCCACGTCATACGCCACATCACCCGCGGCACCTTTGTAACCACCATAAAAGTCAAGCTCGACATTGGCGTCACCACGGGCATCTTTGATCCACTGAATAGTGGAGCCCCAAGCGCCCACATAAAACCCGCTCTTATCGTTGTAATCAAAACCACCTTGCAAAGCAGGGTTCAGACGAGTTTGTGAAATACCACGGTAACGGTACTCAGAGACAGCACCCACGTTAAAGGCCATTGTGCTTTCAGGTGCAGCGGGTGCGGCAGGCGCAGCCGTTTGGGCCATGGCGCCAACTGCGGCACCCATGGTCAAGGCGAACAAAATGGGGGAAGAGATTTTCTTCATAAAGAACTCCAAATGAAATGGGAAATGATGACGTTTAAGTTAAGCACTTAGCGTGCCAAGCACAGCCCCTAATCAGTCCCCGTTGCATATACGCATAAACGATGAGTTCTTTACGTTTCATTTCGTGGTCCAATCCCCTTGGACATGCGTTAGCGCAACAAAACCAATTCGGCGCAGCGCACATATTGCACCAATTAGGGGCTGAAAGGTGAGGAATGAGTCTGTCTTTGGTGCAGGGACGCGCTTTGGTGGGTCTTCAAGCCCCCGCAGTCACCGTAGAGGTGCATTTGGCCAACGGCTTGCCCAGCTTCACGTTGGTCGGACTGGCCGATGTCGAAGTGAAAGAGGCCCGTGAACGGGTCCGCAGTGCTTTGCAAAATGCCGGGTTGGAGTTTCCGCACAACAAACGCATCACCGTGAACCTGGCACCGGCCGACCTGCCCAAAGACTCGGGGCGCTTTGATCTGCCTATTGCGATGGGCATTTTGGCAGCCAGCGGTCAAGTCGACGCCTCTCGACTGGCAGGCTTTGAGTTTGCGGGCGAGTTGTCCTTGTCGGGCGAGTTGCGGCCGGTGCGGGGTGCATTGGCCATGAGCTTGGCCTTGAGACAACTCAAGGTCAGCACCAAATTAGTGCTGCCCCCCGGCAGTGCCGAAGAAGCAGCCTTGGTGCCCGATGCGCACATTTACAGGGCCAAGCACTTGTTGGATGTGGTGCAACAGTTTTTGCCGCCATCCAATGAACCAACGGAACCTGCAGGGGATGGATGGGCACGCGTGCAAACCACCGCCTTGCCCGCGCAAGCCCATTACCCCGACCTGTCGGACGTGAAGGGCCAAGCCGCGTCCAAACGGGTTTTGGAAATCGCCTCCGCCGGAGGACACAGCCTGTTGATGATCGGCCCCCCTGGCTCGGGTAAATCCATGTTGGCCCAGCGCTTTGCCGGTTTGCTGCCCCCCATGTCAGTCGAGGAAGCTTTAGAGACGGCCGCCATTGCCAGTTTGGCTGGCCGCTTTACTTTGGAACGATGGGCGCAACGACCCACAGCCCAACCGCATCACTCTGCCAGTGCCGTGGCGCTGGTGGGCGGAGGCTCACCGCCAAGACCTGGTGAAATTTCTTTGTCACACCATGGCGTTTTGTTTCTTGACGAATTGCCTGAGTTTCCACGCGCCGCATTGGAGGCGTTGCGTGAACCCCTGGAGAGCGGCACCATCACAATTTCCAGAGCCGCTCGACGCGCCGAGTTCCCGGCCCGCTTTCAATTGATAGCCGCCATGAACCCTTGCCCCTGTGGCTACTTGGGCTCGACTGTGCGGGCCTGCCGCTGCACCCCTGACCAGGTCCGTCGTTACCAAGGTAAATTGTCAGGGCCCCTGCTGGACCGGATTGATTTGCACTTGGAAGTCACCAGCCTGACAGCGCAGGACCTGATCAGCGCCCCGCCCGGTGAAAGCACACAAGCCATCCGTCTGCGCAGCACGGCCGCCCGCGATCGGGCACTGTTGCGTCAGGGCTGCACCAATCAAGCACTCCAAGGTCAGGCCATCGACGTGCATGTCCAACTCGAAAGCCAAGCCATTGCATTTTTGAACAAGGTCGCCACGCAACTGGGTTGGAGTGGGCGCAGCACCCACCGCACCTTGAAGGTGGCCCGCACCATTGCCGATTTGGCCGGCAGTGAGACCACGCAGCTCACGCATGTGGCCGAAGCCGTGCAATACCGCCGAGCCCTGCAGGCGACTTGATCACCGTCTTGCGCACTTGATAATTCGCCCATGACTTTTCCCTTCATGGGCGCTTTGAAAAGCCAGCCCTCCTCCTCATTGGCGTTTTTCTCGGGCTGGTTGTCCTTGACCCAACTCATCACTTGGGGCAGTGTTTTTTATACCTTTTCGCTTTTGGCGCACCCGGTAGAACTGGCTCTGGATATCTCGCGGGCTTCATCGTCATTTGCCTTCAGTCTGGCCCTGCTCGCAGAAGGTTTGATGGCTTACTTTGTGGGCCGCTGGATCGATGCCGGACATGAGCGACGGGTGATGACCCTCGGCTCGGTGGTCGTGGGCTTGGGACTCTTGGCGCACAGCCAAATTGAATCCTTGACGGGTTTTTATGGGGTCTGGGTCTGCATCGGTCTGGGCTTATCGGCCACCTTGTACACGCCTGCTTTTGCGGTGGTCACGCGTCGCTTTCCGGCCGATTTTCGGCGCGGCATTATCGTGCTGACATTTTTAGGCGGTCTGGCCAGCACGGTGTTCATACCGCTGTCTTCCTGGTTGATCGATACGTGGGGCTGGCGCCACGCCCTGGTGGTTCTGGCTTGCTTTCAATTGGGCGTTTGTGCGCCTTTGCATGCCTGGCTGTTGCGGGGTGCGCGGCAGCCACAAGCGCCAGGCATGCACCCTGAACACCCTCTTGCAAGCCAGATTCCATTGCGGACTTTTCTCAAGCAATCCCCGTTCTGGTTGCTGACCGCTTTCATGATGCTGATGATGATGGTGACCTCCGCCTTGCCCGTGCACATGGTCAACTTGTTGCGCGAGTCGGGCCTACCACCCGCATGGGTTTTGGCCATCCCCGCATCCATTGGGCTGATTCAAGTGTTGGGGCGTTGGTTGCTTTTTATGTTCGAGCGCCATTTCAATGTGCACGCGGCCAACCGATGGATACCGGTGTTGATCCCTTTGGGCGTGAGCGCCTTCGTCTTCGGGGGCGTCACGGCCTTACCCGCGATGGCGTTTATCGTGCTGTTCGGTTTGGGCAATGGCATGAACACCATCGTCAAAGGCACCGCCTTTGCACAATATGTCAGCCGTGATCACGTCGGCCAACTCAACGGCCTGATCGGCCTCCCAATCGCCTTGGCACGCGCTTGCGGCCCTTGGGCATTGGGCCTGATGTGGCTGCCCCAAGACGGCTACCGTCTTGGACTTCAATGGATGTTGCTGTTCAGCGTGCTCGGTGTGGCCGCTTTGTGGACGGCGCAATCGCGGGCCATGCGCAAATCCAACCCTTCGGGCTGAAGCCCAGCTGGCGTTGATCTTCAGACTGTGGGGGCTGTTTCGAGCAGTTGCGCAAACCGCGCCAAATCCACATTGCCGCCGCTGATGATCACGCCCACGCGCTGACCTTGCAGCTGTGGTGCCGCCTGGATCACAGCGGCCAAGGACAAACAACCGGTGGGCTCAACCACCATCTTCATGCGTTCCGCATAAAAACGCATCGTATCGATCAGTTGGGCATCGGTCACCGTGTGGATGTCATTCACCAAGCGGCGAATGATCTCGAAAGTGATGGCACCCACCATAGGCGTTTGCGCACCATCGGCAATGGTTTGCGGGGTGGCAATGCGCACCCTCTCACCTTTGCGAAAAGACTGCTGCACATCATTGCCGGCCTCAGGCTCGACGCCCACGACAAGGCAATGCGGGGCTTTGGCATGGGCAGACAAGGCGCTGCCGCTGAGCAGTCCACCGCCACCCAAGCACACGAAAAGACTGTCGAGTTCACCCATCTCTTCAAACAATTCCAAGGCAGCAGTACCTTGACCACAGAGCACGTCGGCATGGTCAAAGGGCGGTATGAAGGTCATGCCATGTTGTGTGGCCAAGCCTTGCGCAATGGCCATCGCATCTTCGCTGTAGCGGTCATAGCCCACCACGTTGGCTCCATAGCCACGGGTAGCGGCGAGTTTAGCGGGCGAGGCATCGTGCGGCATCACAATGGTGGCGGGTATCGCCAAAATCTGCGCCGACAACGCAATCGCCTGCGCGTGGTTACCCGAAGAATAGGCCACCACCCCGGCCTGCCGTTGTGCGGAGGTAAAGCGCGACAAGGCATTGAAGCCACCCCGAAATTTGAATGCGCCCATGCGCTGGAAGTTTTCACACTTGAAAAAAACCTGCAAGCCCAAGCGTTCATTCAGACTGCGCGATTGCAGCACTGGCGTGCGGTGGGCATGGCCCTTCAAGCGCTGGGCGGCGGCCAGCACATCATCAAAATTTGGCGAAGTGGGCTCGATCATGGCATCACAAATTCGGCGCCAACAAGCGCTGCAGGTCTTTCACCTCGACACCGCTGCGCTGCGCCAAGTCGTGCAACTGGTCGTCACCCACTTTGCCCACGTTGAAGTACTGCGCCTCAGGGTGCGCCAGGTAGAAACCACTCACGCTGGCAGCAGGCATCATGGCCAGGCTTTCGGTCAAGCCCATGCCAATGTCTTGGCATTGCAGCAAATCGAACATGGCTTTTTTGGCACTGTGATCCGGGCAAGCGGGGTAACCGGGCGCGGGGCGAATGCCTTGGTATTTTTCGGCGATCAGGTCTTCGTTGCTGAGCGCCTCAGCAGCGGCGTAACCCCAAAGGTCGGTACGCACTTTTTTGTGCAAGCACTCGGCCAATGCTTCGGCCAGGCGGTCGGCCAGTGACTTGAGCATGATGGCGCTGTAGTCGTCGTGTGCGGCCTCAAAAGCCTCTGCGCGTTTGTCCGCGCCAATGCCTGCGGTCACAGCGAACAGGCCCACATGGTCTGGCGCTGTGCCTTGCGGCGCGACGAAGTCAGCCAAGCAGCGGCTGGGGCGCATCAGGTTGTCAATGATGTGCTTTTCGGTCTGCTGGCGCAGGCCACGCCAAGTCATGGCGACCTGCTGGCGCGACGCGTTGGTGTAGAGCGCAATGTCGTCGTCATTCACGCTGTTGGCCGGGTACAAACCGAGCACCGCGTTGGCTGTGATCCAGCGGCCTTCAATGATTTTTTGCAGCATGGCTTGGCCATCGGCCAGTACCTTGCGGGCTTGTTCGCCAACCACTTCGTCGTCGAGGATGGCGGGGTAAGGTCCTGCCAAATCCCAGGTCTGGAAGAACGGACCCCAGTCAATGTATTGCGCGATCTCGGCCAGGTCGTAATTCTTGAAGACGCGGCGACCAATGAACTTGGGCGCGGCGGGCACACCCTGAGACCAGTCGATAGGGGTCTTGTTGGCGCGAACCTGCGCCAATGTCCATAGGGGCGTTTGCTTTTTGTTGGCGTGTTGCTCGCGCACCTTGGCGTAGTCGGCGTTCAGCTCGCTGATGTATTTGGCCGCATGCTCGGACAACAAGCCCTGCGCCACACTCACGCTGCGCGAAGCATCGGGCACATAGACCACCGGGCCACTGTAGTTGGGTGCGATCTTGACGGCGGTGTGCACGCGGCTGCAAGTGGCGCCGCCGATCAGCAGCGGCATTTGGCGCTCACGGAAATACGGGTCTTTTTCCATCTCGCTGGCCACGTACTGCATCTCTTCGAGGCTGGGCGTGATCAGGCCTGACAGGCCAATGATGTCGGCGTTTTCTGCTTTGGCCTTGGCCAAAATTTCGTGGCAAGGCACCATCACGCCCATGTTGACCACTTCGTAGTTGTTGCACTGCAAGACCACGGTCACAATGTTCTTGCCAATGTCATGCACATCGCCTTTGACCGTCGCGATCACCATCTTGCCTTTGGCCTTGACGTCTTGCCCGGCCGCTTCTTGCGCGAGCTTTTCGGCTTCGATGTACGGCAGCAAATGCGCCACGGCCTGCTTCATCACGCGGGCGCTTTTGACCACTTGCGGCAAGAACATCTTGCCTTGACCAAACAAGTCACCCACCACGTTCATGCCGTCCATCAACGGGCCTTCGATCACATGCAACGGGCGGCCACCTTTGGCCAAAATTTCGCGGTAAGCCTCTTCGGTGTCGTCGGTGATGAAATCGGTGATGCCGTGCACCAAGGAATGACTCAAACGTTGCGCCACACGCACGGGCGCCTCAGGGGTACCGCGCCAGGCCAGCTTAGTGGTCTCGTCTTTGGCCGCGCCCTTGGCACTGTCGGCCACTTCAACCAAACGCTCACCGGCATCGGGGCGGCGGTTCAGCACCACGTCTTCGACACGCTCGCGCAAAGTGGGCTCGAGGTCGTCGTACACGCCGACCATGCCCGCGTTGACGATGCCCATGTCCATGCCCGCCTGAATGGCGTGGTACAGAAAAACCGTGTGGATCGCTTCACGCACCGGGTCGTTGCCCCGGAAGCTGAAGGACACGTTGGACACACCGCCCGACACCTTGGCACCCGGCAGGTGTTGCTTGATCCAGCGCGTGGCGTTGATGAAGTCCACCGCGTAGTTGTTGTGCTCTTCGATGCCGGTGGCGATCGCAAAAATATTGGGGTCAAAAATAATGTCTTCAGGCGGAAAGCCCACCTCGTCCACCAACACGCGGTAAGCGCGTTCGCAAATCTCGATCTTGCGTTCGTAAGTGTCGGCCTGGCCTTTTTCGTCAAACGCCATCACCACCGCGGCCGCGCCGTAGCGCTTGACCAACTTGGCCTGGCGCTTGAACTCGTCCAAGCCCTCTTTCATGCTGATGGAGTTGACGATGCCCTTGCCCTGGATGCAACGCAGGCCGGCTTCGATCACCGACCACTTGGACGAATCCACCATCACCGGCACGCGGGCAATGTCGGGCTCACCGGCCATCAGATTCAAAAACCGCACCATGGCCGCCTGGCTGTCGAGCATGGCTTCGTCCATGTTGACGTCGATGATTTGGGCGCCGTTTTCGACCTGCTGGCGCGCCACGGCCAAAGCCTGCTCGTACTCGCCATTCAGGATCATGCGGGCAAAGGCCTTGGAGCCGGTCACATTGGTGCGCTCGCCCACGTTGACGAACAGCGAAGCGCTGCCGATGGAGACAGGCTCCAGACCGGACAACTTCATGGGGG
>CANBWK010000139.1 GCA_947373105.1 Comamonadaceae bacterium
TCCGCCACGACGTCCAGTCCAAAGGCTTTGATGGAGGCAGTGTCGTCGCCAAAGCCTTGCAGGCGCAACCGAATCCAGCGCGGGATTTCGGCGCCGCAGGCGTCCGAAAAGCGCAGCAACTGCGTCGAGCTGGTGATCGGCATGATGCCCGGCACGATGGGCACGTCTACGCCTAGTTTGTAGACATCGTCGACAAACCGGAAGTAGGCATCGGAGTTGTAAAAATACTGGGTGATGGCCGAGTCCGCCCCCGCTTTGACCTTGGTCACAAAGGCTTGTAAATCAGACTCTGGTGATTTGGCCTGCGGATGAATCTCTGGGTAAGCGGCCACTTCAATGTGAAAGTCATGATTCGTTTCGCTGCGAATGAAGGCGACCAAGTCGCTGGCGTAATGAAACTCCCCGCCCGCACCGTAGCCACTGGGCAAATCACCTCGTAAAGCAACCAAGCGCTTCACACCCATGTCTTTGAGCGTTGCCAATTCTTGCCTCACTGAGGCCTTGGTGGCACCGATACAAGAAAAATGCGAAGCAGCGGCAACGCCTTCGGCCAAAATTTCTTTGACCGTCCCGAATGTGCCGGCTTGCGTGGAGCCACCCGCGCCATAAGTGACCGAGCAAAACTCCGGCTTCAAACCATACAACTGTGCGCGCACAGCACGTAATTTATCTGCACCTTCTGGGGTCTTAGGAGGATAAAACTCCAGACTCACCGGCACGGTCAATGATGCATTCATCGCTGCCCATTCCTCTTAATAATCGTCCAACGCGTCTTGAACAGCCTTCTCGGCTGCAGCCACATTGGCCGCGCGTTGGTGTTCACGGTCCTTCAGCACCGACGTGGGGTGTGCCCAAACCGCTTGAACAAAAAATTCTTTGTTGCCATCGCCCCCGTCAATCACGCTGTCCTGCCAAGCGGTGACCTTCAAACCCAAGCCCGCCAGTGTCGTGCGAACACGGTCTTCTACAAAAGCATAAAGGGAGGTGTCGCGCACGATGCCGTGCTTGCCCACCTGGCCGGGCTGCAGCTCAAACTGCGGCTTGACCAACATCAACAACTGACCGCCGGGCTTGAGAAACTGCACCACACCGGGTAACACCAAGGTCAATGAAATGAAGGACACATCGCCCACCACCACGTCAAAGCCATCGGTGCCCTCAGGAATACGTTCATCGTCCAAAAGCAACTCGCGGGCGTTCAGACCCTCGATGCACACCACCCGCTCGTCGGCGCGAATGCGCTCATGCACTTGCGCATGGCCCACATCGATGCCCACCACCTCGGCTGCGCCTTGCTGAAGCAGGCAATCGGTGAAACCACCGGTGCTTTGGCCCACATCCAGACAACGAAAGCCTTTGACGGACAAGCCCGATTGGCGCAAAGCGCCTTCGAGCTTGAGACCGCCGCGAGACACATAGCGCGACTCCGCATCGTCTTGCAAGACCAACTCTGCGTCCTCAGGCACCTCGTCACGATTTTTGACCACAGGACGCCAATCCCCAGGGTGCAAGCGCCATGTGACGCCTGCGGCTATCAGTCGCTGGGCTTGTGAGCGCGAGGCCGCGAGGCCCCGCTCAACGAGAAGTTGGTCAATGCGCATCAGGTGGGGTTCAATAACGGTAGGTATTGGCCTTGTAAGGGCCATTTTTAGAAACGCCAATGTAAGCAGCTTGCTCATCGCTCAACTCGGTCAGCATGGCGCCAACTTTCTTGAGGTGCAGGCGGGCCACTTTTTCATCCAAGTGCTTTGGCAACACATAGACCTTGCCGGACTCGTATTCGCCCTGCTTGGTGAACAACTCGATTTGCGCGATGGTTTGGTTCGCAAAGCTCGAGCTCATCACAAAGCTGGGGTGGCCGGTGGCGCAGCCCAGATTCACCAAGCGGCCTTTGGCCAACAAAGTGATCTTTTTGCCATCAGGGAAGATGACGTGGTCGACCTGCGGCTTGATCTCGTCCCACTGCAATTTCTCGAGCGAGGCGACATCGATTTCGTTGTCGAAGTGGCCGATGTTGCAAACGATGGCTTCGTCTTTCATGGCGGCCATGTGTTCGTAACGGATCACGTTCTTGTTGCCGGTGGCCGAGACAAAGATGTCGCACTTGTCAGCCGCGTATTCCATGGTGACCACTTTGTAGCCTTCCATCGCAGCTTGCAGGGCGTTGATCGGGTCGATCTCGGTCACCCAGACTTGGGCGCTCAAAGCGCGCAAGGCTTGTGCAGAACCTTTGCCCACGTCGCCGTAACCGGCCACGCAAGCCACTTTGCCAGCGATCATCACGTCGGTGGCGCGTTTGATGGAATCGACCAAAGATTCCCGGCAGCCGTAAAGGTTGTCGAACTTGCTCTTGGTCACCGAGTCGTTCACGTTGATGGCGCGGAACATCAAGCTGCCCTTGGCGGCCATCTCGTTCAGGCGCAACACGCCAGTGGTGGTTTCTTCCGTCACACCAATGATGTGCGCGCCCTTGCGGCTGTACCAAGTGGGGTCCACCGCCAGCTTGGCTTTGATGGCATTGAACAAGCAAGTTTCTTCTTCGCTGGTCGGGTTGGCGATCAAAGAAGCATCGGTTTCAGCGCGCTTGCCCAAGTGCATCAGCAAGGTGGCATCACCGCCGTCGTCCAAGATCATGTTGGGGCCTTCACCCTCAGAGCCCGCGGGACCGAAGTCAAAAATACGGTGGGTGTAATCCCAGTAATCGGCCAGCGTTTCACCCTTGATGGCGAAGACCGGTGTGCCCACAGCGGCAATGGCTGCGGCTGCGTGGTCTTGGGTTGAGAAAATATTGCAAGAAGCCCAACGCACATCGGCGCCCAAAGCTTGCAGGGTTTCAATCAGCACCGCCGTTTGAATGGTCATGTGCAAAGAGCCGGTGATGCGCGCGCCTTTCAGGGCCTGCGATGGCGCAAACTCTTGACGGATGGCCATCAGCCCCGGCATTTCGGTCTCGGCGATTTTGATTTCTTTACGGCCCCAATCGGCCAAGCCGATATCGGCAATGACGCAATCGGCGTTGATGGTGTTGTTCAAACGTGCATTCATGTTTTCGCTCCAAAGCAATTAAGGATGGGCCACACACATGCGCCAAGCTCTGAATAAGAAAAACAGGCTCACCGCACGTCGTGTGGATGAGCGTCGTTGCTGATGTAGGTTCCGAGCCTCACGCCCCGCTGACAACCCTCAGGTTGGGGAACGCTGCAACGCTCCTCGGAATGGGCGCAATTCTACCCCATGTAGGCGCCAGCCTGCTGGCGATCACTCCCAAACCTGCTGCTGATTGCAAACCCTGTAGGAGCCAGCCAGCTGGCGATTACTCCTTATGTAGGAGCCAGCCAGCTGGCGATAAGGACATAGGCGCTCAAAGACCTATCGCTTGCAGGCAAGCTCCTACAAAGGGATTTCGCTTGCAGGCAAGCTCCTACAAAGACCTATCGCTTGCAGGCAAGCTCCTACAACTTCCAGGGCTTTCGCTTGCGGGCCAAGTATCTATTTCTTCGTAGGAGCTTGCCTGCAAGCGATAAACCCTTGCTAGCCCTGAACAACACGAATAGGATCAACCGCAAGGAGGGTCAAAAGATGGTTCATCAACCACACACCAACCAATTGCGCACAGGGCGGCATTCGCAAGCGGGTTTCATTTATTCGGTCACCACAGTCACGGCGCATCGACAGCCCACATTTACAGAATTTGCTGCCGCCAGAACACTGATCCGAATTATTCATCACCCCGATCTCGCCTCACGAACGCAAACCCTGGCTTACGTTGTCATGCCCGATCATGTGCATTGGCTTTTCCAATTGGGTAACACCGACAGCTTGTCACAGTGCGTTCAACGATTGAAATCTTTGAGTGCCAAGGCTTTGTATCCGGACCTCTGGCAAAAAGGATTCCATGACCGCGCGGTGCGAAAAGAAGAGGACCTGCCCACCATCGGACGGTACATCGTGAGCAACCCAGTGCGCGCAGGGCTGGTCAGCAGAGTTGGCGCCTATCCGCACTGGGACGCCATTTGGGTTTGAGCCCCGCAGGCACATCGCTTGCAGGCAAGCTCCTACACATTGCCCCCCTGTAGGAGCCAGCCTGCTGGCGATGAATTGCGGTGATGAAGGCGCTGGCACTCTCAGGTCCATCGATTGCAGGCAAGCTCCTACAAACCCTAGCTCCTACAATAGCCGGTTGACCCGTGCTATCCAATCAGGACCCTTTGTGACCTACGCCCTCGAAACCCGGCGCCGCCGGACGTTTGCCATCATTTCCCACCCCGACGCGGGTAAGACCACGCTGACCGAAAAACTCTTGCTGTTTTCGGGGGCGATCCAGATTGCCGGTTCGGTCAAGGCCCGCAAGGCCACGCGCCATGCGACCAGCGACTGGATGGAAATAGAAAAGCAGCGCGGCATCTCCGTGGCCTCATCGGTCATGCAAATGCTGTACCGCGATCACGTCATCAACCTGCTCGACACCCCCGGGCACAAAGACTTTTCAGAAGACACCTACCGCGTGCTCACCGCCGTGGACTCGGCTTTGATGGTGATCGACGCGGCCAACGGTGTGGAAGCGCAGACCCGACGTTTGATTGAAGTTTGCCGTCAGCGCGACACGCCCATCATCACCTTTGTGAACAAGATGGACCGCGAGGTGCGCGACCCGCTCGACATCCTGGACGAAGTCGAGCGCGAGCTGGGCATGCCTTGCGTGCCCATGACTTGGCCGGTGGGTCAAGGCAAAAGCTTTGGCGGCATCATCAATCTGCGCACGCAGGCCATGACGGTGTTTGACTCCGGCAGTGAACGCCTCCCGCAAGACTTTGAAACCATCCAGCTCACTGCATCCATGGATCCCGGATCTGCGTCCGGGATGACAACTTCGAAATCCGGGATGACAACGACGTCCGGGATGACAGATACCCATGACATCAGGAGCTTGGCCGAACGCTTTGGCGCGGAGTGGGTAACGGCCATGGACAGCATGGAACTGGCCACAGGCGCCTCCCCCACGTTTGACCCAGAAGCCTTTTTGGCAGGCAAACAAACCCCCGTGTTCTTTGGCTCCGGTGTGAATAACTTCGGCGTCATGGAAGTGCTGGACGCCTTGGTAGACTTGGCACCCAGCCCCCGCCCTCGCACCAGCTCGGTGCTGGTGAACAAACAAGCCGTTGTTAAAGAAATTCAGCCTGAAGACAATGCATTTTCGGGTGTGGTCTTCAAAGTGCAAGCCAACATGGACGCCAACCACCGCGACCGCATTGCCTTTGTGCGCATGGCCTCGGGCAAATACACACCGGGCATGAAACTCAAAGTGCAGCGTACCGCCAAAGAACTGCGCCCGACCAGCGTGGTCACCTTTTTGAGCCAACGTCGTGAAGCAGTTGACGAAGCCTATGCAGGCGACATCATTGGCTTTACCACCCACGGCGGCGTGCAATTGGGCGACACCATCACCGATGGTGCCAACCTCTTGTTCACCGGCCTGCCCTTCTTTGCGCCTGAACTCTTCATGACTGTGATCCTGAAGAATCCGTTGCGCACCAAGCAGTTGCAACAAGGCTTGGACCAGTTGGGTGAAGAAGGCGCGATTCAGGTGTTTAAACCCGAAGTCGGCGGCCCCATGCTCTTGGGCGCGGTGGGGCAATTGCAGTTCGAAGTGGTGCAACACCGCCTTAAAGCCGAATACGACTGCGACGTGCGCTTAGAGAGTTGCCAGTACACCGGTGCCCGCTGGATCACCGCCGACACGCCCGCTGAGCTGCGCGAATTCACCAACGCCTACCCGCAGCGCATGTCGCTGGACGCGGCCAACACCTTGGCCTATTTGTGCACCAGCCCCTACGACGTGCGGCTGGCCCAAGAGCGCTTTCCCAAAATTCACTTTCACCCACTGCGCGAGCATGCGGGACTGGCGTTGGGATCGGCGGGCTGACGAGTTGACCCGCTGACGACTGTTCAAAACGCATCATTTATGGCATCATTTGATGATACCAATGATGCTCAAAGAGACCCCGCATGCGAACCACACTGACCCTTGACGATGACTTGTTATTGAAGGCGCAGCAAATGAGTGGCCTGACCGAACGCAGTCAGGTCATCCGCGAAGCCTTGACCGCCCTGGTTCAACGCGAAAGTGCACGTCGCCTCGCCAAATTGGGTGGCACGGAACCTCTGCTCAAAACCACGCCCAGACGACAATCCACAACATGATTCTGGTGGACACATCGGTCTGGGTGGACCACCTGCGAAAAGGTGATGCCGAATTGATTCACCTTCTTTTGGAAGACCAAATTTTGATTCACCCCTTCGTGATCGGGGAGCTGGCTTGTGGCAGTTTGAAAGCCAGGAAAAAAATTCTGGATTTATTGAATTCACTGTCGCCTGCAACTGTTGCAACCGACCAGGAAACCATGACCTTCATTGAAGCCCATGCCGTCATGGGTCGGGGGATTGGTTACATCGATGCGCACCTTTGCGCATCAGCCCAACTGAGCAACGCCAAACTTTGGACCCGTGACAAACGGCTTCGCTCCTTGGCCACCGAAATGGGCTGGTCTTATCAAGAGGCAGCACACTGAATGCAGCCCCTCGCCACTTGGCGCCCCTCCAAAAGCATCATCGGCGTCTTGACCGACATTGACGACACGCTGACCACTGACGGCGCGATCACACCTGACGCCTTGCAAGCGCTGACACGTCTCCAATTGGCAGGCCTCAAGGTCATCCCCATCACCGGCAGGCCGGTGGGCTGGAGCGAGCCTTTTGCCCAAAGCTGGCCAGTGGACGCCATCGTCGCCGAGAACGGCGCCGTGGGGCTGATTCACACCCCCGGGCAAGCGCTGCGCAAAATCTACCAACAGTCAGCAACGGAACGCGCGCACAACTTGGCTCGCATGCAAGCCGTATCACAACGCGTGCTGAAAGAAGTCCCTGCCAGCCGCTTGGCGCAAGACAGTGCAGGACGCGAAACCGACATCGCCATCGACCACAGCGAGTTCAGCCACCTGCCGCAAACCGCCATAGACGACGTACTGCGAGTACTGCGCAGCGAAGGCATGACCGCCACGGTCAGCAGCATCCACATCAACGCCTGGTTTGGCGCGCACAACAAACTCGAAGGTGCCCGCTGGATCGTGCGTGAATTGTGGGGCCGCGACCTGGACGCAGAAATCGACCAATGGGTTTATGTGGGCGACTC
>CANBWK010000140.1 GCA_947373105.1 Comamonadaceae bacterium
CGCGTCCACAAACGCACATTGGCCGCCGATTTTTTGCATTTCGGCAATCACCTGCAGCGTCAAGGTGGTTTTACCGGACGACTCAGGACCGTAGATTTCGACGACGCGGCCACGCGGTAAACCGCCCACGCCCAGGGCAATGTCAAGTCCCAAGGAGCCGGTGGAAACCACCTGGATGTCTTCAATCACCTCGCCTTCGCCCAGGCGCATGATGGTGCCTTTGCCGAATTGTTTTTCGATTTGGGCCAGTGCGGCTTGCAGGGCTTTGCCTTTTTCGCTGTTGGGATCGCTCATGAAAATCTCCTTGAATATCATTGGGTTAGGAAAAAAGCATCGGGTTGTCGTTGCAATTAACTGGATGCTTGAACAGTAGTTTAACCGGCTATTGAATCTTGTAAATAGTTTTTTTAGTCAGTTTACTTTACTATATAAGGGTGACTAAAAACAAGATTTCCAACGAAGCACCGAATGCGGCAGAACCCCGCAGGGATGACCGTTGGCGCGAAACGCATCTGGGGCGTTTGCTCGGTCATGCGATGCGAAAATTCGATGAAAGGGTGCTGCATTTGATGGCGCATGACGATGGCGTCCCGCTGGCGTTGGCTAACCTTGCCGCGCGCAATCAAATCAGTGCAGCACATATTCACATCACGAGGCACTTGGCGCTTGAGGGCTCGCGTTTGTCAGCGCTGTCGTTGGCTGCAGGCATGAGCAAGCAGGCGATGGGCGATTTGGTCGATCAATGCGAGGCATGGGGCTTGGTCAAACGCACCCCTGATGCCTTGGATGCAAGGGCTAAAAAAGTCGTGTTCACACCGGATGGTCTGGCCTGGTTGGATGCCTTTAAGGCGGCGGTGGCACAAGCAGAAATCGAGTTCAAAGAGTCTGTGGGGGAGGACGTGGCGACGGTGGTGGCCCTTGGCTTGGAGGCCTTCGCGCAAGCCTAAAGTGCAGAAGGCCTAGAATTTAGCTGTGCGTGCACATCGACAACGCAGAACAAACGGAGACCACCATGCGCATTTTGATTGCTGAAGATGACCAGGTATTGGCCGATGGCCTGTTGCGCAGTTTGCGCAGTGCAGGCGCCGCAGTAGACCATGTGGCCAGCGGCACCGAAGCCGATGCGGCCTTGATGACCAATACCGAATTTGACTTGCTGATTCTGGATTTGGGTTTGCCCAAAATGCATGGGCTGGAAGTTTTGAAAAAACTGCGAGCACGGGGATCTACATTGCCTGTGCTTATTTTGACTGCAGCAGACAGCGTAGAAGAACGCGTCAAAGGCCTCGACTATGGTGCAGATGACTACATGGCCAAACCCTTCAGCTTGCAGGAGCTCGAGGCCCGCGTGCGGGCCTTGAGTCGCCGAGGCATGGGTGGGGCTACATCGCAAATCAAACACGGACCCTTGCTCTACGACCAGACGGGTCGCGTGGCCACCATCGATGGCAAGATGGTGGAGTTGTCGGCACGTGAATTGGGCTTGCTTGAAGTCTTGCTGCAACGAGCTGGACGGCTCGTCAGCAAAGACCAATTGGTCGAGCGTCTGTGCGAGTGGGGAGAAGAGGTCAGCAACAATGCGATTGAGGTGTACATCCATCGCTTGCGCAAGAAAATTGAAAAGGGGCCGATCCGCATAGCCACTGTGCGTGGTCTGGGTTATTGCCTGGAAAAAATACCCAATTGAAATCCCAGCAGTGGTCCCTCCGCCTCAAACGCAAGCAACGCTCGCTGTTTGGTGAAATCCTGGACTGGATGCTTACGCCACTTTTGTTGTTATGGCCGGTGAGCTTGGCTTTGACTTGGCTTGTCGCCCAGGGCCTAGCGAACAAACCCTTTGACCGTGCGTTGATTTATAACGCACAAGCATTGGCCCAGTTGGTGAAGGTCGGGCCGGACCACAAAGTTCAATTCAATTTACCGCAGCCCGCCAGTGAGTTGTTGCGTGCGGACGAGTCCGACACGGTGTATTTTCAAGTTCTGGGGTCCAAGGGGGAGTTGCTGGGTGGAGACCGTGATCTACCGCAACCTGAAGAAGAAGAAAAAACAACCAGCTATGAAGTGAAACTTCGCGACGCTGAAATGCGCGGCTTGGAAGTCCGTGTGGCCTCCACTTGGGTGAGATTGGAAGCGGCTTCGCTTAGGGTGGCCGAACAGGGAAAAACAGCAGTGCCAGCAGACAGCCATTTGGTATTTGTGCAGGTGGCAGAAACCCGAGAAAAAAGATCGGTGTTGGCCGCAGAAATTATCAAAGGGGTGATGCTGCCCCAGTTCGCCATTTTGCCGCTGGCCGTGCTTTTGGTCTGGTTGGCTTTGGTGCGTGGTATCAAACCTTTGTCACAACTCGAAGAACGCATTCGCGCACGAAAACCGGATGACTTGAGTCCTTTGGACGAAAAAGCAGTTCCCCTGGAGGTGGCACCTTTGGTGTCTTCGGTCAATGACTTGCTGAACCGCCTGAAAGACTCTTTAGCCACGCAAAAAAGATTCCTTGCCGATGCAGCGCATCAACTCAAAACGCCTTTGGCGGGCCTGCGCATGCAAGCAGATTTGGCGCAGCGCCAAGACGCAGGTGAAGAAGAGCTGAAACATTCGCTCAAGCAAATTGGACGAGCCAGCGTGCAGGCCACACACACGGTGAATCAATTGTTATCTTTAGCGCGTGCTGAAGGTGGCGGCACCAATCTCAGCCGTCAGCCCTGCGACATGGTCGAGTTGTTGAGCGATGTGTTGCAAGACTCACTGCCCCGCGCCATGGACAAAGGTCTGGACCTTGGCTATGAAGGAGCCGATGCAGCGACGCCAGATGTGCACGTACTGGGCAACCCGGTCTTGCTCAAAGAGATGGTTCGCAATTTGGTAGACAACGCCATTCACTACACCCCCTCAACGCCAGAACGCACGGGGGTCATCACGGCGCGCATTTTGGTAGACCCTTACAGCCATGCCTTGGTGATACAGGTCGAAGACAATGGACCGGGCATTGCACCGGCAGAAAGAGAACGGGTGTTCGAGCCGTTTTACCGTGCTTTGGGGACCAACGTGGATGGATCGGGACTGGGTTTGCCGATCGTGATGGAAATCGCACAGCAGCACGGCGCCACCGTCAGTATCGATGCAGCGCATCCTGGGCAAACGCCGTCGGGTGCCTGCTTTACAGTCCGATTTGCGCGTGGCAACAACCTATAAACCAATCCTACTGAGCGAGCGCAACCCTTTCAGACGGGTTTGAACGCGTTCAATTGCAGACGTTCACGTTCCATCACTCGTGCAACCTGCGGATGTGAGGCAACTTGATTCACAAACGCCCAAAGTGCAGGGTAGCCTTCGGGGTCAATGCCGGCCATGCTGCCCCATCGTGTCAAGGTCAAGGTGTATGCGTCCAAAGGACCGAAGTGAGCACCCGACAGCCAAGCTTGTCCGGCCGCTTGCGATGCGACCACCAAGTCCTGTAGCTCAGTCAATAAACCTTTGTACAGAACGGTGTTGTAGGCTTTCAAAGCCACCTGAACGTCAGCCTGATCAGAAAATTTATGCGGCAAAAAGATATGGGCAAACGTGGTGTGGACCGTGTTGTTCATCCAAGCGAGGATTTCAAGGGCTTTGGCACGAGGCAAGGCATCGGTCGGTAAAAAGCCATGGGCCGGAAACTTCTGGTCCAGGTACAAGACTATCGCCACGAGTTGCGTGATGACTTGGCCATCGTCCACAAGCACAGGAACTTGGCCCCGGGGGTTGATGGCCTTGTAAGCAGCTTCGTATTGCTCACCTTTGTGCAACTTGACCAAAGAAGGCTCGAAGCTGGCGCCCGAAATTTCGAGCAAAGCGTGCGGCACGAAAGAGCAAGCACCGGGCGAAAAGTAAAGTTGCAAGGGCATGGTTAATTTCCTTTGGGTTCTGGCTTGTCTTTGGTGTCTGACGGATTGGCTAATGGGGTTACACGCATCGCGTCGGGTTTGATTTGGTCTTTCATGCGCTGGGGCTCACTCACCACGTCGGGGCCCAGGCCCAAAGCGCGCAAGCCGTCGTGGCCCCAAAGCCAAAACAGGCCATTGGCGACCACCAAGGCCAAAATAATCCATCGCGACATCATGTGCTCTCCTTCAGTTCAGCAGGCCGGACACTGACTTCCGAGCTGAGAATACGGACCATACCCTGTGTTGTTTGAATTTGCAAAGCACCTGCTGGGTCGACGCCCAACGCAATACCCTCCACCCCATCGCTGCTTTGAACGGCCAGTCCACGCAGCACATCGCGTTCGTGAAAACGCGATTGCAAAGGCGCAAAACCTTCTTGCGCAAAGCGTTGCACGGCAGCAACCAAAGGCGCGGCCACAAGGCGCAATGTCTCAGCCACATCGGTGTCTGGCAACCAGTCGACCAGGGCTGCTGGGGGTGTCCGCAAACCATCATTAGATTGGGGCTTGATATTCAAGCCCACGCCGATCACCACATAACTCTGATGACCGGTGCTGGCTGCTTCAATCAAAATACCGCCCAACTTGCAGCCCTTGATCCACAGATCGTTGGGCCACTTCAGACCCACTTGCGGATGAAGACTTTCGGCCAAGCTCAAACCCACAGCCAGGGACAGACCCGACCAGTCTTTGAAATGGAGAGGCAAACCCAGCGAAAACGTAAGGGAATCGCCGCGCCTGCTGACCCATTGGCGACCTAATCGGCCGCGCCCTGCCGTTTGGGTTTCGGCCACCAGAAGCACCGGATCGGTTAGGCCGGCCCGTCCGCGGCGCATCAGCTCGGTGTTGCTGGAGTCGAGTTCTGGAAGAATTTCAATGCTGAAATTGGCCAGGCCGGGGGACACCGCTTCCCAAATGGCCTCGCTGGGCCAACGTATCGGGTCGAGCAGCGCTTGGGTCATGCGCCGTGTCAGCGCTTGGCCTTAGAGGCCGTTTTGTGGGGCTTTCCAGCCGCCTTTTTGGCTTGGCTGGGGATCTTGGGCGTAGCAGGGCGTCTTTTGGGCGCCAACAGCGTTTTACGGCAACTAGAACTGCCACACCAGCAAGGGTATTCAGCCTTGAGCTTGGGGGTGTAAGGCTCGTCAATGATCAAGCCGTAGTCGTAGTTGAGCTCTTCGCCGGCGTGGATGTTGCGCAATGCCTTGATGAAGATTCGGTCATTGTTTTCATCGGCTTCACAGTTCGGCTCGCAGCTGTGGTTGATCCAGCGCGAGGAATTGCCGCCATGCAGCGCATCGATCACGCGGTCTTCATTCACATGAAAGTAAAACGTGTGGTTCGGGTCGGACGGGTCATGCGGGTGGCGATCCTGGGCTTCATCCCAGCTGATGATCTCTCCAACGTACTCGATCAAGGTTTCGCCTTCAGCGATATCCATGAGTGCAAAAACGCCTTTTCCGTGCACGCCGGAGCGGCGAACTTGAATGCGGCGATTTGTCACAGAAGCAGATTTTTTGGACACGGTTGAAAAATTTGTTATGGTGAAAGCATGTGGGCGCGCGCATGTGCGTGTGCCCGTGGGCGAGCGCGCACCTGCGCGCACGCGAGACTTTGGATTGTACTGAGATGAAAACATTGGTGATTGCGGAGAAGCCGTCGGTGGCTCAAGACATCGTTCGGGCCCTCACGCCTATAGCGGGAAAATTTGAGAAACATGACGATCATTTTGAGAGTGATACCTATGTGGTGACCAGCGCTGTAGGCCACTTGGTGGAGATCCAGGCGCCGGAGCAATTCGATGTCAAACGCGGCAAATGGAGCTTTGCCAACTTGCCAGTGATCCCGCCGTTCTTTGACTTGAAGCCTGTCGACAAAACCAAGACCCGTCTGAACGCGGTGATCAAGCAGGCCAAGCGCAAAGACGTGAGCGCATTGGTCAACGCCTGTGACGCGGGACGCGAAGGGGAGTTGATTTTCCGATTGATCGAGCAATACGCCGGGGGGGCCAAACCCCTGGGCAAGCCCGTGCAACGCCTGTGGCTGCAGTCCATGACGCCGCAGGCCATACGCGATGGCTTTGACCATTTGCGCAGCAACACCCAGATGCAGGGCTTGGCCGATGCCGCCCGCAGCCGATCGGAGGCCGATTGGTTGGTCGGCATCAACGGCACCCGCGCCATGACCGCGTTCAACTCGCGCGATGGCGGTTTCTTTTTGACCACTGTGGGCCGTGTCCAAACGCCCACCTTGGCGGTGGTGGTGGAGCGCGAAGAGCAGATCCGAAAATTCATCAGCCGCGACTACTGGGAAATTCACGCCAGTTTTGAAGCAGCAGCCGGCAGCTACCCTGGCAAGTGGTTTGATCCTCGATGGAAAAAAGACGACGAAGATGGCGAGAAAAAAGCAGACCGCCTGTGGAACGAGCGTGACGCACAAGCCATTGCCGATGCCGTGCGCGGCCAAAAGGCGACCGTCACCGAAGAGTCTTCTCCCACCACACAAGCCAGCCCCGGCCTGTTTGACTTGACCTCCTTGCAACGCGAAGCCAACGGCAAGTTCGGCTACTCTGCCAAAACCACTTTGGCGCTGGCGCAAAGCTTGTATGAACGCCACAAGGCCTTGACCTACCCGCGTACCGATTCACGCCACTTGCCCGAAGACTATGTGGCGGTGGCGAAAGACACCTTCGGGATGCTGGCCGACAGTGGCATGAAGCACCTGGCCCCCCACGCCTTGACGGCGCTGAACAACAACTACGTGCGGAAAATTCCACGTGTGTTCGACAACAAAAAAGTGTCTGATCACTTTGCGATCATCCCGACGCTGCAAGCCCCAAGTGGTTTGTCAGAGGCCGAGCAAAAGTTGTATGACCTGGTGGTGCGCCGTTTCATGGCGGTGTTCTTCCCCAGCGCCGAATACCAAGTGACCACCCGCATCAGCACGGTGGCTGAGCACAGCTTCAAAACCGTGGGCAAAGTGCTGGTCAAACCCGGCTGGCTCGCCATTTACGGCAAAGAAGCCGCCGAAGAAGTGGAAGACGCCAAAGACGGTGACAAGGGTCAAAACCTGGTGCCTGTTCAGGCCGGTGAAAAAGTGGGCGTGGAGTCGGTCGACGCCAAAGGCCTCAAAACCCGCCCCCCTGCGCGCTATTCTGAAGCGACCTTGCTCGGCGCCATGGAAGGCGCGGGCAAATTGGTTGACGATGACGAGTTGCGTGAAGCCATGCA
>CANBWK010000141.1 GCA_947373105.1 Comamonadaceae bacterium
AAACGGCGAATCTCTTGCGTCACCTGATCGGCCAACTCGCGGGTCGGGCACAGCACCAGGGCTTGGATGGCCATGTCGCTGGCGCGTAATTTCTCCACCAGGGGCAAACCAAAGGCAGCGGTCTTGCCGCTGCCGGTGCTGGCTTGGGCAATCAGGTCTTGGCCCGCCAGCGTCAAGGGCAAGCTGGCCGCCTGGATGGGCGTCATGGCGGTGTAGCCCAGCTGGGTCAGGTTGGCCACAGCGGTGGCCGAGAGATTTAAACGAGAAAAATCAAGAGATTCAGAAGCATTCATCCTGCGATTATCGTTGGCGATGCTGCAGGTGCGATGCGCATCGGTATTGTCACCGGCCCGTCGTTGATAAGCGCCACCTGCATGTCGGCCGCGAACTGCCCTGTTTGCACCTGCGGGTGAGCCGCCCGGGCTTGCAACACCAGGTAGTCATACAAGCGCCGTCCGGCAGCGGGCGCTGCCGCTTGGGTGAAACTCGGGCGATTGCCGCCCTGCAAGTTCGCCGCCAAGGTGAATTGGCTCACCAGCAGCAAACCGCCCTGCGTGCCCTGCCCGTCCAAGTCTTGCACGCTGTGGTTCATCTTGCCTTGCGCATCACTGAAGATGCGCAGCTTGAGCAGTTTGGCCAAGAACTTGTCGGCCATGGCCTCGGTATCGCCTTGCTCCGCACACACCAAGACCAACAAACCCGCGCCAATGCGTCCAATGATTTCATCATCGACACGCACGCTGGCTTCGCTGACGCGTTGAATCACCCCGATCAAATCAAATCCCGCGGTTCGTTGAAGTGCGCCTCGACATCAGAGGGCAACAACTGGATGGTGGCGCGCAAACCGGGTACGGCACTCATCAAAGCTTGTTCGACACTGGATCTCACGGCCGCAGCGCGGCCCAAGGTCCAGCTGGCGGGCATGTGCATGTGCATGTCGACGTAGCGGCGCTGCCCGGCCTTGCGGGTGGTCACATGATCAAAACGGATGATTTCCACTTCACCGCGCTGGTGGGTGAAGTCCGACAGAATTTTTTGAATGTCACTCATGACTTCAGGCTCCAGGGCTTCGTCCATCAAGCCTTGCGAAGAACGCCAGATCAAATGCCAGCCTTCTTTCAAAATGTTCAGCGCCACCCCCATGGCGACCACTGCGTCAAGCCACAGCCAGCCGGTGAAATGCACCAAGCTAATGCCCAACACCACGCCCACCGAAGTCCAGACGTCCGTCACCAAATGTTTGGCGTCGGCTTCCAGTGCAATGGACCGGTGGGTTTTGGCCGCGCCAAACATGACCCAGGCCAAAAAACCATTCAACGCCGAACTGGCCACTGACAAGGCCAGGCCCCAGCCAATTTGCGCCAAGGGCTGAGGATCGACAATGCGGTGACCGGCAGCCCAGATGATGCCCAAGGCCGCCACAATGATCAAAATTCCTTCAAAGCCTGAAGAGAAGTACTCGGCTTTGTGGTGTCCGTAGGGATGGTCTTCGTCCGGTGGCAATGCAGCCACAGTGACCATCATCAAACCGAAAATAGCGCTGGCCAAGTTGACCAAAGACTCCATGGCGTCTGAGAGCAGGCCCACCGAGTCGGTGATGTACCACGCCAGCGTTTTGAGGGTGATGGTGACCACAGCCACGACCACCGAGGCCCACAGCATGCCGCGGGGGGACAACAATCGGGCGCGGGTGTTGGGGTTCATGTACTTAATTCAGGCTGACGCGGGCGAACTTGCGCTTACCCACCTGAACAACGTAAGTGCCCACTTCGAGCTTAAGCCCCTTGTCGCTGATGACCACTGAATCCACGCGCACGCCCCCGCCGTCAATCAGACGACCGGCTTCCGTGGTGGATGGCGCCAAACCAGCCGACTTGAGCAAGGCCCCAATGCCCAAAGGCGCACCGGACAGAGACACTTCAGGGATTTCGTCAGGCACCCCTCCTTTGCTGCGGTTGATGAAATCCTGCTCGGCCGACTCAGCGGCAGCAGCGCCATGAAAACGCGCGGTAATTTCTTTGGCCAAAGCCACCTTGGCATCCTTGGGGTTGCGCCCCTCTTGCACTTCTTTCTTCAAAGCCTCGATGTCGGCCATGGACTTGAAAGACAGCAAGGTGTACCAACGCCACATCAAGATGTCCGAAATGGACAAGACCTTGGCGAACATGGTGTTGGGCTCTTCGCTGATGCCGATGTAGTTGTTCTTGGATTTGGACATTTTGTCCACGCCGTCCAGCCCCTCCAAAAGCGGCATGGTCAAAATGCATTGCGGCTCTTGGCCGTATTCGGCCTGCAGATGGCGGCCCATGAGCAGGTTGAATTTCTGGTCGGTGCCGCCGAGCTCCAGATCAGACTTGAGCGCCACCGAGTCGTAACCTTGCATCAGCGGGTACAGAAACTCGTGCACGGAAATCGGTGTACCCGCCTTGAAGCGGTCATGAAAGTCGTTGCGCTCCATCATGCGGGCCACGGTGTACTTAGCGGCCAACTGGATCATGCCCATGGAACCCAAGGGCAGGCTCCATTCGCTGTTGTAGCGGATCTCGGTTTTGGAGGGGTCCAGCACCAAACTGGCCTGACGGTAATAAGTGTCAGCATTGGCCTTGATTTGCTCCGTCGTGAGGGGCGGGCGGGTGCTGTTACGGCCAGAGGGATCACCGATCAAACTGGTGAAATCACCGATCAAGAAGATGACTTGATGCCCTAAGTCCTGCAACTGACGCATCTTGTTGAGCACCACGGTGTGACCGATGTGAATATCGGGCGCCGTCGGGTCCAAGCCCAGTTTGATGCGCAAGGGCACCCCCGTGGCCTCCGATTTGGCCAATTTTTTCAGCCAATCCTCTTTGGGAATCAACTCCTCGCAGCCCCTCAAACTGACCGCCATGGCCTCCTGGACTTTGTCAGTAACCGGGAAATTTGTAACTTGCGCTTGATTCATAAGGGTTTTTATCTGGTCAGAAAGTGCGCGAGGCGGTAGAATCGCACCTCCACGGATGCTTTATTTTAAGTGTCCCTGCCTATTTCCTTGCTGTTGCGGCCAAGTTTAGTTTGGCCTATCCCAGCAATTACCTGATTGTCGATGGAAGAGTTTGTTTATTCTTTGCCGATGAAGTTTCGCATTCCGGTCCTGAGCGTTTTACGTGTTTTGGGCGAAATCGAGATTTTTTTGACGACTTACCCCCGCCATTGCATGGCTGTGGTGGGTTTCGTCTTGCTTGGCGGCGGCGGCGGCGCTTATGCGGTTGCCAACTTGGGGCCTGATGCCGCCCTGTTGCCAGTGCAAATCGTCTCCATGCCCGTTGAAACATTGCAATTGCAAGAACAAGCGACATCGCTGGACTTGCACGCAATGCAATTGTTTCGCAGTGAAATCACACGCTCCTCAGACACACCCGAAAGCTTGTTGCGCCGTTTGGCCATCGTAGACCCGGAAGCGGTCGCCTTTCTGCGCAAAAACCCGGTGACCAAAGATGGCTTGGGTCGCGCAGGACGCAACATCAGTGCGCAAGCCAATGAACGCCAACAGTTGCTGTCTCTGACCACGCGTTGGTTGCGCAGCGAAACCGACTCAGTCTTCCAACGTTTGACGATCAAGCGCACCCCGCAAGGCTTTACTGCGATCCAAGAAACAGCGCCTTTGGTCGCCAACACCCAGTACTCCGGTGCGGTGGTGGAGACCAGTTTGTTTGCAGCCGCCGATGAAGCGCGCATCCCCGACAGCGTGACCAGCCAACTTTCTGAGATCTTCTCGTCGCAAATCGACTTTCACCGTTCACTGCGAAAAGGCTCTCGTTTCTCAGTCGTCTATGAAGCCCTCGAAGCCGATGGCGAACCGCTTCGCACCGGCAAAGTTCTCAGCGCAGAGATGGTCAATGGCACCAAGTCATTCCAAGCCGTGTGGTTTCAAGAATCGGGGCAAAAGGGCGACTATTACAGTTTGGATGGTAAAAGCCTGAAAAACACCTTCTTGGCGGCTCCTGTGCGCTTTTCGCGCATGACCAGCGGCTTTGGTATGCGCGTGCACCCCTTGTTCCAAACCAACCGTGCGCACTTGGGCGTAGATTACGCCGCCGCCACGGGCACACCCGCCATGTCTGTGGCTGATGGCGTGGTGGAATTTGCTGGCATGCAAAGCGGTTATGGCAATGTGGTGATCGTCAAGCACAGCCCCAGCCAGTCCACCTTTTATGCGCACTTGAATCACATCAATGTCAGCAAGGGCAAAAGCGTCAAGCAAGGCGAAGTGGTGGGGACAGTGGGCTCGACAGGCTGGGCCACCGGACCGCATCTGCATTTTGAATTCCGTATCAATGGCGTGCACGTTGACCCCCTGACTTTGGCGAGACAAAACTCGGGGCCCGCTTCGGTGGCCACGCGTCCTGGCTTCAACAAAATGGCCGCCCTGGCCCGCACGCAACTGGCCTCTGCTGGCCAATTGCGTGAAAGCAACGTCCAGTAATTGCCCGCCGTCGGCAATCCCCAGCGCTACATCGGTCTGATGTCCGGCACCTCGCTGGACGGGATTGATGGCGTGCTGGTCGTCATTAACTCCGACAAACACCACCGTCAGTTGCACGTTGAGCAACATGCTTTTTGCCCCTTTAACGATCTGTTTCGCCACCAACTCATGGCGCTCAACACCCCCGGTGACAACGAATTGCACACAGCCGCTTTGGCAGGCAACCATTTAGCCCGCCTTTACAGCCAAGTCTGTACGCAATTGCTGAAGCAAGCACAACGCCCAACTTCTGACATTGTGGCCATTGGTGCGCATGGGCAAACTGTTCGCCACCGCCCATTGGAATTCGATGCCGACCCCGAAAAAGGCCAACCAGCGGTCGGCTACACCATTCAGCTCAACAACCCGGCCTTGTTGGCTGAGCTCTCAGGCATTGACGTGGTGGCCGATTTCAGAACCCGCGATCTGGCCGCTGGCGGTCAAGGCGCGCCTTTGGTTCCGGCTTTTCATCGGGAAATTTTTGCCGCTTCCGGTCGCACGGTGGCCGTGCTCAATATCGGTGGCATTTCCAACCTCAGCGTCCTCAAAACCCATGGCGATGTGATCGGTTTTGACTGCGGGCCAGGCAATGCCTTGATGGATTTTTGGTGCCAGCACCACACCGGCAAAGCTTTTGATCGCGATGGCGCGTGGGCAGCGACGGGCAAAGTGAACAAAGCCCTGCTGGACGCGCTCATGTGTGAGCCGTTTCTGCAGGCGGCCCCGCCCAAAAGCACGGGCAGGGATTTGTTCAATCCCAGTTGGCTGGCCGGGCATTTGACACCCCACCTTCAAGCCACTCCTGAGGATGTGCAAGCCACTCTGTGCGAATACACCGCCCGCGCTTGCGCAAACGATCTGCAAAGACATGCTGCAGATGCGCAACAACTGATTGTGTGTGGTGGTGGCGCCTTGAATTTATTTTTGATGCAACGCTTGGCAGCCTTGCTGCCCAAGATCTCTGTGCAGACTTCAGATATTCATGGCCTGCCGCCTCTGCAAGTTGAAGCCGCGGCCTTTGCATGGTTGGCCTTCAAGGCGGTTCACCGCGAAACCGCCAGCTTAAAAAGCGTCACGGGCGCTCAGGGCGCCCGTGTATTGGGGGCGATTTACCCCCGTTAAGTGCTCAAAGACTCAAGCTGAGAAGGATGACCCGCAGCCGCAAGTCGATGTCGCGTTCGGATTCTTGATCACGAACTGCGCACCTTGCAGGTCTTCTTTGTAGTCGATCTCGGCACCGATCAGGTACTGGTAGCTCATGGCGTCGATCAGCAATGACACACCGTTTTTGCTCATGGTGGTGTCGTCTTCGTTGGTGATTTCATCAAATGTGAAACCGTACTGGAAACCCGAGCAGCCGCCACCTTGCACAAACACGCGCAATTTCAAATCAGGATTGCCTTCTTCAGCAATCAGGTCGGCCACCTTGGCCGCAGCGCTGTCGGTAAAGACAATCGGCTCGGGCATTTCGGTCTGGATATTTTCTGCAAGTGCGCTCATGGGTGTTCTCCGGAAACAATACTTAATAGTATAGCGGGACAGTAGGTTATTCAAACTGACCGCCCCGAGTAACGCTACTGGGCTTGGGGGTATGTGCCCAAAAGGTCTTTGTGCACAACGAAAAAAAGGCCGCAACAGCGAACTGTTGTGGCCTTTTTCGAAGCAGGAAAGCGGATAAAAAGCGGATTAGCGCTTGGAGAACTGCTTACGGCGACGGGCACCGTGCAGGCCGACCTTTTTACGTTCCACTTCACGTGCGTCACGGGTGACAAAGCCAGCTTGGCTCAACACGGGCTTGAGCGTTGCATCGTAGTCAATCAGGGCGCGGGTGATGCCGTGGCGCGAAGCGCCGGCTTGTCCGGACTCACCACCACCGTGCACATTGATCATGATGTCGAAAGACTCGACATGGTTTGTCAAAAACAGCGGTTGTTTGGCGATCATGATCGAAGTCTCGCGGCCGAAGTAGGCTTGGATGTCCTTGCCATTGACCGTGATCTTGCCAGTGCCTTTTTTCAGAAACACGCGGGCGACGCTGGATTTGCGACGGCCTGTGCCATTGTTCCATTCACCAATCATTTCAGCTCCTTAGATGTCCAGCACTTTAGGCTGTTGGGCGGTGTGGGGGTGCTCAGCGCCACCGTACACCTTGAGCTTTTTGATCATGGCGTAACCGAGCGGGCCTTTAGGCAACATGCCTTTGACAGCCTTTTCGAGTGCGCGGCCAGGGTGCTTGGCTTGCATGTCGCGGAAGTTGGTTGCAGTGATACCACCGGGGTATCCTGAGTGACGGTAATACACTTTGTCCAAAGACTTGGTGCCGGTCACTTTGAGTTGTGCTGCGTTGACGACGACAATGAAGTCACCTGTGTCAACGTGAGGCGTGTAAATGGCCTTGTGTTTGCCGCGCAAACGGAGAGCAACTTCGCTGGCTACTCGTCCGAGGACCTTGTCGGTCGCGTCAATCACAAACCACTCGTGCACGACCTCAGCGGGTTTTGCGCTGAAAGTTGTAGTCATGAG
>CANBWK010000142.1 GCA_947373105.1 Comamonadaceae bacterium
GCCTGCTTGTTTGTGTTGGGTTACTCCATCAACGTGCTGACCATGTTTGCCATGGTGCTGGTGATCGGCATTGTGGTGGACGACGCGATTGTGGTGGTCGAAAACGTCGAGCGCATCATGAACGAAGAAGGTTTACCTCCTTTGGCGGCCACGCGCAAAGCGATGGGTCAGATTTCTGGTGCCATTGTGGGTGTGACTGTGGTGTTGGTCTCGGTGTTTGTGCCCCTGGCGTTCTTCAAAGGTTCAATAGGCAATATTTACCGCCAATTTTCAGCAGTGATGGTGATCTCCATTTTGATATCTGCCTTCATGGCGCTGTCGTTCACACCCGCACTTTGCGCCACGCTGCTCAAACCCGTGCAAGCCGGACATGGCCACGCCAAGAGTGGTTTTTTTGGTTGGTTCAATCGTGGTTTTTCGCACACCACGCGAACCTATGAAAGCTGGGTCGCACGACTGATTAAAAAGTCAGGCCGCATGCTGATCATCTATGCGGTCATCATTGGGGCTGTGGTTATTTTGTTCAACCGCTTGCCCACATCGTTCTTGCCCAACGAAGACCAAGGCAACATTCTGGTGAACGTTCAATTGCCACCGGGTGCAACCGTCAACCGAACCAAAGCAGTCATGGACTCGGTTGAAGCCTACATGCTTAAACAAGAAGAAGTCGAAAGCATGGTCAGCGTGCTGGGCTTCAGTTTTGCAGGAACCGGCCAAAATGCAGCCTTGGGCTTCATTACGCTCAAAAGCTGGGATGATCGAAAAGGACTGGCACATTCGGCGCAAGCTTTGGTGGGTCGGGCCTTTGGCGGCTTGATGGGTATCAAGGACGCGTTCATCTTTCCGGTCAGTCCACCACCAATTCCAGAACTTGGGCGCGCCAACGGATTTGCCTTCCGACTGCAAGACCGTGGCGGCTTGGGACACGATGCCTTGTTGGCGGCACGCAATCAGATGCTGGGGATGGCCTCCAAAAGTCCAATTTTGAAAGGCATGCGCCCAGATGGGTTGGAAGACGCCTCTCAACTGCAATTGCAAATTGACCGCGACAAAGCCAGTGCCTTGGGTGTGAACTTCGCGGCCATCAATACGGCCTTGTCTACGGCCCTGGGCTCAGCCTATGTGAACGACTTTCCCAATGCGGGTCGTCTGCAACGGGTGGTTGTTCAGGCTGATGCCAACACCCGCATGCAAGCTGAAGACCTGCTCAAAATCAATGCACTCAACGCACAGGGACAACCCGTTCCGTTGTCGTCTTTTGCCTCAACACAATGGATCACTGGTGCCATGCAAACCGTGCGCTACAACGGCTACCCCACCATGCGCATCGCCGGCGAACCGGCGGCAGGTCAAAGTACTGGTGCCGCCATTGCCGAAATGGAGCGCCTGGCCAGCCAATTGCCACCGGGCTTTGCATTCGAGTGGACCGGGCAATCGTATGAAGAAAAACTGTCTGGCTCTACAGCCGTGATTTTGTTCGCATTTTCTCTGCTGGCCGTGTTCTTGTGCTTGGCCGCCCTGTATGAAAGCTGGTCAATCCCGTTTTCAGTCATTCTGGTGGTTCCACTGGGCGTATTGGGCGTGACCTTGGCCACCACATTTCGCGGCCTTGAAAACGATATTTACTTCAAGGTCGGCTTGATTACCATCATTGGTTTGTCTGCCAAGAACGCCGTGCTGATCATTGAGTTTGCCAAAGACTTGAACGCGCAGGGCAAAGACCTGGTCAGCGCGGTTCTCGAAGCCGTTCATTTGCGATTTCGTCCGATCTTGATGACCTCATTGGCCTTCATTTTGGGTGTGCTGCCCTTGGTTGTGGCCAGCGGCGCAGGCTCTGCCAGCCAACGCGCCATTGGCACAGGGGTGATGGGCGGCATGATTTCAGCCACGACTTTGTCGGTCTTTTTTGTACCTGTCTTCTTTGTGGTGGTGCGGCGAATATTCAAAGGCAGTGAGCGACAAAGAAAAATGTACGCCCACGAACCCAATGTGGATGCGGTCACCACCAAGCCAGGGGACGCTGTATGAATGCCCCGTTTCGCTCTGCAACCATGAACAGCATTCGCACTGCATGCCTTGCACTGTGCAGTTTGAGTCTTGTTGCATGTGTCAACTTGGCACCCGACTACGCGCCACCCGCCTTACCAGTCGCCAAACAATTCGAAGCATCAACTCTTGCTGAGCCTGCGGCGTCAAACGCATTGCAGAACCTGCCTGCAGTGGCCTTTTTTGCGGATACCCGTTTGAAGCCCTTGCTTGAAATGGCACTGCAAAATAACCGCGACCTGCGTGTTGCTGCATTGAACATCGAAGTGGCTCAAGCACAGCTTGGCGTGCGGCAAGCAGACCTTTTGCCTTCGGTCAATGTAGGCTTGAATGGCTCTCGGTTGACGACTGCCGCAGGTGGCATCAGCAGCACTTACACCACCGGCTTGTCGGTTGCGGCTTACGAAATCGATGTATTCCAGCGCTTGCGCAACTTGACCGAAACGGCCCGCGCACAGTACCTCGCCACCGAAGAGGCACGAAAAACCGTGCACATCAGTTTGCTTGCTTCAGTCGCATCAACCTACTTGGCCTGGCAAAGTGATATCGCATTATTGGATTTAACCCAAAAAACCATCGGTACGCGAGAAGCAACGGTCAAACTCCTGCAGCTGCGTTTTGACAAAGGCATCAGCTCCTTGCTGGATTTGCGTTCAGCCCAGTCCTTGCTCGAGTCGGCAAGGATTACCCATGCACAACTGCGCCGTCAAAAACAGCTGGATGAAAATGCCTTGACGTTGCTGGTCGGCCAAACAATTCCTGCCTCATTGCTCACTGAAAGCAGCGTGCTCGATGGTCACTTTAAGCCTGTGACCTTTGATGAACTGCCTGTAGGCTTGTCCTCCGAAGTTCTGTTGGGAAGACCCGATGTGGCCCAATCCGAACTGTTGCTTAAAGCGAGCAACGCCAATATCGGTGCAGCGCGTGCCGCTTTTTTCCCCAAAATCACACTCACCGGCAGTTTGGGATTGGCAAGCAGCGACTTGACCAATTTGTTCAGAAATGGTCTGACGGCTTGGAGCTTTGCGCCGCAAATCTTGCAACCTATTTTTGACGCGGGACGCAATGAAAGCAATTTGCAAATTGCCCAAGCCAATCGTTCCATTGCGCAAGCGCAATACGAAAAGACGGTTCAATCTGCATTCAAAGAAGTCTCTGATGCGCTGATAGCCCGTGCAACGCTTAAAGATCAATGGTCCGCCCAAAAAGCGCAGACACAAGCCGAACAAGACCGCGCACAACTGTCGCAACTGCGTTACAGACAAGGCGTGAACAGTTATCTGGATGCTTTGGATGCTGAACGATCTTTGTTTGTATCGCAACAGGCTTTGATTCAGATCCAAATTCAATATGCCCAAAACATGGTCACCCTGTACCGCGGCTTAGGCGGCGGTGGCTCCCGCTGAGCAATCGCTCTTTAAGCGATGTGTTGAAAGGTCTCAGCCGAAGCCTTTTGCCAGTAACGGTGGAACACATCAGGCCAGGCTTGATCCTCTTGCAGTAAGGCGCCAGGCTGCAAGGAGACCATCAATTCGGACAAAGGATGGGTTTCGAACTCACTCAAGCGGCGTTCGATATGGTGCAAACCCAACTCGGAGGGGTCATGAATGCCTGCCGATTGCATCAATTCTTGCAAAGATTCGAGTGTGTGGTGGTGAAAGTTTTTCACCCGCTCGGCTTTGCTGGGAACCACCAAAGCCATTTGCCGCTGCGGGTCTTGGGTCGTGACACCGGTTGGGCAGTTCCCGGTATGACAGGTTTGCGCCTGAATGCACCCGAGAGCAAACATGAAGCCCCGCGCACTGTTACACCAATCAGCGCCCAGCGCCAAGGTACGGGCCACATCAAATCCGCTGATGATTTTGCCGCTGGCCCCTATGCGGATGCGTTCTCGCAGGTTCACGCCCACCAGCGTGTTGTGCACCAGACGCAAACCCTCCAGCATGGGCATACCCATGTGGTCCGAAAACTCCAGCGGTGCAGCGCCCGTCCCGCCTTCAGCCCCATCGACCACGATGAAGTCGGGTGTGGTTGCACTTTCCAACATGGCTTTGACAATGGCAAACCACTCCCAAGGATGGCCCACACACAGCTTGAAACCCACGGGTTTGCCACCACTGAGTTGCCGCAGTTTGCGAATGAAGGCCATCATCTCCAGCGGCGTCGTAAAGCTGCTGTGAGATGCTGGCGATACACAGTCTTGACCCACGGGGACACCCCGGGCCTCGGCAATTTCTTCGGTCACTTTGGGGCCTGGAAGCACACCACCGTGTCCAGGTTTAGCACCTTGACTGAGTTTGATTTCAATCATCTTGACTTGCGGGTCCAAGGCATTCAAAACGAATTTATCTTCGCTGAAATGACCGTCATCAGTGCGGCATCCAAAATACCCCGAACCCAGCTCCCAGATCAGGTCACCGCCATGGGTGCGGTGATGACGCGAAATCGACCCCTCGCCCGTATCGTGAGCAAAGCCGCCGAGCTTGGCACCCAAGTTCAGCGACATGATGGCATTTGCACTCAAGGCGCCAAAACTCATGGCCGAGACGTTGAAGCGACTGATGTCATAAGCTTGAGTGCCATCATGCCCACCGACCCGCACACGAAAATCATGCCCATCGATTTGTGTGGGGGCCACTGAGTGATTGATCCACTCATATCCTGCGGCCCTGACATCGAGTTGCGTACCAAAAGGCCGACTGTCCGAAGCCCCCTTAGCACGCGCGTACACCAATGAGCGCTGAGCCCGAGAAAACGGTGCTGCCTCGGCATCACTTTCAATGAAATATTGGCGGATTTCAGGCCGGATGAACTCCAGCAAAAATCGCATATGGCCCAAAATGGGGTAGTTGCGCAAAATGGCATGCTTTTTTTGCTGCACATCGTGCAGACCCAACACGATCAAGCCCCCAAAAAGCCACACCGACAGGCCCCATTGACCTGACGCCACAAAATAAAAGGAAGAGAGAATGAAGCCCAGAATGGACACCGCAAATGCGCTGTATCGCACAGGAAAGAGCGAATTAACCAAATCCATTGTGAGTCTTATATGGATGCCTCCCGGGTAGCAAGAGAAATTTGTGTTGTGTTGCGAAGAAGTTGGCTGCTCTCTTATATCCGGCCTTGATTGCGTGGTCCGTCTGGTTTCCCAAACTCGCCCGCTGGCCCCGATGCATATCCGCTGACAAGCGCCTCATCTCCTAGAACGGACTTTTTATGTCCGGACGACAATTCAGGTTTAGCTCGTCCCGGTCTGACCTGTTTCACATCACTTCACTCTTTACCGCCTCACTACCCTACGAAGACTGACCATATCCTTTCAAAGTTTGGTTAAAAAATGTTTGGCTCTCTGGGCTCAGGCCGCTTGCATCGTTGCACTCGGTCTGACGCTCTGAAAGCCCCATTGGTAACTCTGCTCTTTGGCCGTCACCGCCCAAATCGTTCTGGCCATCTTGGCCGCCTGCGCCACGATCACCACATTAGCCGGCCTGCGCTCCTTGATTTGCTCAAGCCAAGGACTGGGCTCTTTAGTGTGTGCCAGCACGCTTCTGGCGCCGTGAATCAGCAACGTTCTGACGTACGTGTCACCCCGCTTGGAGATGCCGCCCAGGCGAACTTTGCCGCCCGTGCCCGTTTGCGAGGGCACCAACCCCAACCAGGCACAGAACTCTCGGCCCGACTTGAACGCGCTCGCCTCCCCCATGGTGGCTATGGCCGCCGTGGCTGTCAGCAGGCCCACACCCGGAATCTGGGCAATGCGCTGCATGTGTGGGTCTGCCTTTAATTGCAGTGCGAGCCGTTTCTCAATCGCCAGCATGGTCTCACCCATCTCTTTGATGCGCCCCACTTGCTCGCGCAAGCTGTCTCTGACCATTTGAGGCAGCTGTGTGGACAGATCTTCGAGCGCCCGCTCAACGTCCTTGAACAAGGCTTTGCGCCCTTGGGCAAAGGTGGCCCCAAACTCATAGAGCAGTCCGCGCAGGGCGTTGGTCTGCATGGTGCGCATCTTCATCAAGAGCTCGCGCTGGCGGTGCAGGGTCAGTGTGGCTTGCTGGGCAGCGGTCTTTATACCGACGAACTTGACGCCGGGCTGCTGCACGGCAAGCCAGATCGCGCGGGCGTCTGTGGCATCGGTCTTGTTGCCCGAGACAAAGGGGCGCACTATTTTTGCGTGCAGCAGCCGCACGCTGTGGCCCAAAGCCGTCAGCTCTCGGGCCCAGTGGTGGGCGCCGCCGCAGGCCTCCATGGCGATCAGGCGGTGAGGTTTGTTGACAAAGTATTCCAGCACCTTGGCGCGTTTTATCTGCACGTTGACGATCTCGCCTGTGCCCATATCCACCGTGTGCAGCTGAAACACGTGTTTGGCGATGTCCAGCCCCATGACCTGCAAGCCATTCATGGTGCCGATGATTTGTCCTGCGCTCATTCCTGTATTACGATTCATAGCGGATCCTCTATGATGTTAGTGAAAACTGCTGTTTATCACGCCATGGGCACTTTGATGCCGTATCCATCAGAGGATCCACCCCGATTACTCGAAGTCTCTCGTCCTGACAGGCGGCGGCTCATGCCATCAGCGTTCAGCAGTCTTGTTTCCGTGCCCGTAGGCAGGGAGGCATCCATAGCATCTCCTCTATGTGATCATTTGACTGTAACTGATCTGGTCAATTTCAGGCAAAGTTAAACTTCTGACATGCCCGCACCCTCACCCACCCCAAGCCTGCACTTGGCAAACCTCATGAGAACGGGTTGGTCATGCCTGTTTTTTCTGGGTATAGCCGCGTCGTTGATAGGTTGCAGCACGCCGCCACCCCTTAAAGTACAGACAGAAATTCCGGCCTCTCGCCTGACACCGGAACAGG
>CANBWK010000143.1 GCA_947373105.1 Comamonadaceae bacterium
CTGGTCGAGGCACCGATCGACTGAGCGGCGTGGACGTACATATTTTCACGTGCCGTGACCACAGCACTTCGGATGATGCGCGAGCCACCGATGCCCAGCACCAGACTGAGAATGCCAATGATCTGCAACATGCCAGGACCCACCACAGAAACAACCGCAATCAAGATCACCAGCTCGGGAAACGACATGTAGGCATCTACGATGCGTTGCACCACCATGTCGATCTTGCCGCCCAAATAACCACTCAACAGGCCGATCAACACCGAGATGATGGTCGCCAGCGCCGCAGCCGTAAGACCGATGATCACAGAAAGCTGCGCACCGTAAAGGCAGCGAGAATACATGTCGCGGCCGAGGTTGTCGGTCCCAAACAGGTGTTTCCAACTCGGGGCCTTGAGCCTTTCAAGCATGCTGATTTCGTTGAATCCATAGGGTGCCAGCAACTCAGCGAAGACACCACAAAATACGAACAACAGGAACACCAAAGCAGCAGCGGCTCCGACGGGTTTTTCGTGGATTAGACGGTATAAGAACTGACGTGTTGGACTGCGAGCCGACGGCAGCTCGTTGGTGAGCGGTATATTGCTTGAACTCACTGGTGCCTCACCCGGGGATCAAGCAGACCGTAAGTCAGGTCCACAAAGAGATTGATCAACATGACCGTAACCCCCACAACCAGGAAAACGCCGGTGATGACGGGGTAGTCCCGCTGATTCACAGCTTCGAGCATCATCAAGCCCATGCCTGGCAGCACAAAAATTTGCTCGATGATCACCGCACCACCAATCAGCAGCGGCGCTTGCAAACCAATCAAGGTGACGACTGGAATCAGCGCATTGCGAACGGCATGGCGCAAGATCACCACGCGCTCTTTTAATCCTTTAGCCCAAGCAGTTCGGATGTAGTCTTGTCGGAGGACCTCGAGCATCATGGTGCGTGTCATTCTCATGGTCACGGCCGAGAGTGAAGTCCCAAGCACCAGCGCTGGCAAGATCATCTGTTTGATGTTTTGCCATGGGTCGTCGCTGAACTTAACGTAATTGATCTCGGGTGACCAGCCCCACCAAATTGATGGAAATACCATGACCATCGTACCCATCCAGAAACTGGGCACGGCCAACAGCAAAATAGCAAAGGATCGCGCGACCAAGTCGCCAGGGGTGTCTTGACGCATCGCTGAGTAAACGCCTATCGGCAGTGCGATCAGCAAACCAATGACCAAAGCCATGGCGCCGAGTTCGAAGGTGACTGGCAAGCGGTTGAGTACTTCGCGCAATACTGGCGTCGAGTGCCACAGCGAATTGCCCAAATCACCCTGCAAAATCGCGCTCACCCAAAGCAAATACTGCTCATGCATCGATCGGTCTAAGCCCAAGGCATGAACCAGTTGTTCCCGGCTTCGCTTGTCTGCGCCGATGTCATTTTGGCTCAGCATCAAATCAATCACGTCACCCGGAATCATTCGAATCGTTACAAAGACGATGATGCTGGCAATCAGCAACGTGGGAATAAGCGCTAGCAATCGGCGCAAAACATACGAACCCATCAGTTGCTGAACCCGTGGCGAGGCCCCGATGGAGCGAACAGAAAAGTGGCTTGCAGTCCCATGGTCCTCCTTGGGCAAGGTCGTGGTAGTTTTCAGAGCAAATGATGCGCCGAAATAGCCACCGGGGTCTGCTCTCGTTTTCCCTAGTGCAGCTTCAAGTCTTTCAAAAAAATACGCTATTTAAAAATGGAGCGAACAAATATTCGTTGGACTCTGCTAAGCTTTTGAGTTGCCAACAGGGCCGTGCGCTACCATCTCGGGCCAGGCATGGAAGGCCCTATTCTCCAATCACTTCGTGGACCGACTTGATGATCACCCAGACCGCCACTGACCTGTCTTTTGATCTTGCCCAATTCCGGCGAGAAACGCGTGCTTGGCTTGAGGCGAACTGCCCTGAGGAAATGCGTCAACCGATGACCAGCGAGGACGATGTGTGCTGGGGTGGACGGAAATTCAAATTCACCTCGCCTGCACAAAGCCAGTGGTTGCAGACCATGGCTAAAAAAGGCTGGACCGTGCCGACGTGGTCAACTGCTTACGGAGGTGGTGGGCTGAGTGGTGAACAGGCCAAAATTTTGGATCAAGAGATGCGTTCGCTGCGTTGTCGTCCGCCGCTCACCAGCTTTGGTATTTGGATGCTGGGACCCGCACTGCTCAAGTTCGGTACCGAAGCGCAGAAACTGGCGCACTTGCCCAAGATCGCGCGTGGCGAGATCAGGTGGTGCCAAGGGTACAGCGAGCCCAACGCGGGGTCTGATCTGGCCTCTTTGGCCACTCGGGCTGAAGACCATGGCGATCATTTCATCGTCAATGGCCAAAAAATATGGACCTCCTATGCCAACCATGCGGACTGGATTTTTTGCCTGGTGCGAACCGACGCTGCAAAGAAACACACTGGCATCAGCTTTGTTCTTTTCGACATGGCATCACCCGGTGTCAGCACCCAGCCGATACAGCTAATTTCGGGCAAAAGTCCATTCTGCGAAACCTTCTTTGACGATGTGCGCGTTGATAAGACCAATCTGGTTGGCCTGCAGGGCGGAGGCTGGGATGTTGCCAAGCACTTGCTGGCGCATGAGCGCGAGATGATTGGCAGTATTGGCGACCGAGAAGCGGCCAAGCCGCTGGGTCAGCAAGCCGCAGCCAAGTTAGGTTTGGACCCAACAGGTCGTCTTGACGACCCTATGCTACGTGCCCAGATTGCCGAGTTCGAGTGCGATGAATCCGCATTCAGGCTGGCCATGGAACGTGCTGGCGACATGGGCCGGGTTCACCAAGCTCACCCAGCCATGTCGTCGATGCTCAAGTACTACGGCGCCGAGTTGAACAAACGGCGCTGGGAGTTGATGATGGCCATAGGCGGAATCGACGCGCTTGAGTGGGAAGGCGATCGCTCGCGCCATGGCGACATTGCCCGTACATGGTTGCGCACCAAGGCCAACTCCATTGAGGGAGGCACCAGCGAGATTCAACTGAACGTCATCGCCAAACGCATCCTTGAACTGCCGAATGTTTGACGACTTCCTTTGCGCGGTGGCGGCAGAAATTTGATTTGAATGGATGGAATCTATGCCTTTGATACTCACTGATGAACAGGTCATGTTGCGTGACAGTGCGCGTGATTTTTTGGCCGAGCAATCTCCAGTGTCGCAGCTGCGTGCTCTGCGCGACAACGCAGATGTGGACGGGTTTTCGCGGCCACTCTGGAGCCGTTTCGCCGAGATGGGCTTTACGGGCGTATGGGTACCCGAATTGCACGGCGGTTTGGGTTTGGGTTCTGTCGAGGCTGGCGTTGTGATGGACCGAATGGGTCATCAACTTTGTGCTTCGCCGCTTCTGGCCTCTGGGTTGGTGGCCGTTACAGCATTGCGCCAAGCGGGCAACCCTGCTCAGCAACAGCATTGGCTGCCACTGCTGGGCAGTGGCAAGGCGATTGCGACTCTGGCGGTAGACGAGGGCTCCAAGCACAAGCCCTGGCAGTTTGACACCCAGGCAACGCCTCGGGGGGATGGCTGGCACCTTGAGGGTACCAAGACTCTGGTGCTCGACGGTCATGTTGCCGACTTGCTGATCGTTGCGGCCAGCGTCGCCGGTGATCCAACACGCACTGGACTTTTTTTGGTATCTCCCCTGTCGCCTGGCGTCACTGTCGAGCGCACCGTGATGGTCGATGCGCACAATGCCGCTCGGGTGCAGTTGCAAGATGTTCAACTCAACGCCGACGCGCTCATGGGAACACTGGAGTCAGGTGCGGCAGCCTTGGCTGCTACGCTCGATATGGGCCGTGCGGCCGTGGCTGCCGAGTTGATGGGCTTGGCTGATGAGGTGTTTGAGCGCACCGTGCAATACCTGAAAGACCGCCGCCAGTTCGGCAAACAAATTGGGGAGTTTCAGGCCTTGCAGCACCGCGCTGCGCACCTCTACACTGAATTGCAGATCTCCCACGCGGCCGTTCTCAAGGCGCAGCAGTTGCTGGACAAGGACATCGCTGGTGCCGCCGCAGCGGTGGCCTTAGCCAAGGCGCGTGCAGGTCGAACGGCGACTCTGGCCGTCCAAGAAGCGGTGCAAATGCATGGTGGTATGGGCATGACCGACGCATTTGAATTGGGTTTTTTCATGAAACGCGCCAGGGTGTTACAAGCCCTTTGGGGCGACAGCAACTTCCATCTAGATGCGCTGGCACGCCGGCAGGGTTATTGATTTTTTTTCTCGGCCCTACTCCGTCCATTCATCTCCTCATTCATCTTCTCTTCACAAGTACACCATGACCCCTATTGAAGGTATCGACGTTCCCAAAGTCACCGCTTGGTTGGCACAACACACTGAGATCACCACACCGTTGCAGTTCAAATTGATCGCCGGAGGCCGATCAAATATGACGTTCACAGTCAGTGATGCAGCGGGCAGGCGTTTCGTTCTGCGTCGTCCCCCCCTGGGTCATCTGCTGCCCAGCGCGCATGACATGGCGCGCGAACACAGGTTGATGGATTCGTTGGCAGGCAGCGCGGTTCCTGTACCCGAGATGGTGGGGCTTTGCCAGGACACCACGGTGAATGGTCGCGATTTTTACGTGATGCGATTTCTCGATGGCGTCGTTGTGCGCGACATCGATGTAGGCCGCAGCCTGACCGAAGCGGTACGTAAACAGATGAGCCATGCACTGATCGATACGCTGTGCGCCTTGCACCGGGTTGATATTGACGCGGTCGGGCTTGGCAACTTCGCAAAACGAGAAGGCTATATCGAACGCCAACTCAAGCGTTGGTCGAGCCAATGGGAGCAGTCCAAAACGCGTGATCTGCCGTTGATTGATGTGGTGCGCAATGCCCTTGGTGAACGTATGCCAACACCTTCACAGGCGACCATTGCCCACGGTGACTACAGGTTGTCGAACTGCATGATGACCCCCGACGGATCGGTCGCTGGCGTGCTGGACTGGGAACTCTGCACCTTGGGTGAGCCCATGGCCGACCTTGGCGGGTTGCTAGGCTACTGGCACGACCCTGAGACGTCGAGCGAGGGCGGCGACCCACTGACCACCGGGTTACCGGGTTTTTTGAGTGCAGACGAAATGGCAGGCCTTTATGCAGAGGCCATGGGCGTGTCGCTTCAGACGGTTGATTACTACCGCGCTTTCGCACAATGGCGACTGGCCTGCATCGGCGAAGGGGTTTATGCCCGCTACATTGGTGGGCAACAAGGATCTCAGGACGAAGAGATGGACCTTGATAAATACAAGGCATCAATTCCGCGTCGGGTCGAAGCCGCAGCGCGTCTGCTGGGACTTGCCGCAAACTGACTCGCGCTTTGAGCGAATATCAAAGCAACTCTTCGACGGGGTTGTCGAGTGTGGTCAGCATCAAAGCTTGGCGGCGCCAGCCACCCCAGCAGTAATAAGCCCATGCGATTGCTGCGGAGAAGATGGAGCCAAAAGGAAAGCTCCACCAAATAGCATCTTCTCCCAGCAAAGGACGAAGCAATACTGCGAACGGTACTCGGATGCCCCACATCGTCGCAGCAAAGATCAGCATGGGGGCGAGCATCGCACCGTTGGCACGCATAACCCCAAACAGTCCCATACTGGCTGATAACGCGATCCAGCCCCACAGCGCGTGTGTGTTGATGTACCAAGCTTTTTCAAGGACCTCGCCTCCTTCAGGGATGAACAAGCGCAGAGGCGCATCGCCTAGCGCGTAAATGGCTGCGGTGGCGCAAGTCGATATCGCCAGGCCCATCAGGCAGCCGCGCAGTGCGATTTTTTCAACCCGGCCCCACTTTGACGCCCCAATGTTCATTGCCGCCATTGCGGACATCGATGTGGCCAATGCGTTGGATGGCATTTGCACATAAATCCAGAGTTGAGCTGCACCACTGTATGCCGCTGCAGTGGCCGCACCATAGCTGTTGACCAACGCCAACAGTGCAAAGTAGCTGCCCTGTACGACCAATGTCTCCATCGCCATCGGTACGCCTCGGCGTGCCAGCAAGCCCAGCAATACCGGGTCGGGGCGCAGGTGGCGAATGTCGTCGCCGTGCAAGGCAATTGGCATTCGTTTGACGTAGATGTAGATCACCAGCGCACAAAGTGCGGTTGCGTTGCCCAGCAGGTTGGCTATGCCCAGCCCCGCAATACCCAACTGAGGAAGGCCGAAAGATCCTTGCAACAAAAGGGGGCCTAGCAGCACCGACAGTGCAATCCACAGGAGGGTGAACTTGAACGGCGTGCGGGAGTCGCCAGCCCCTCGCATCATCATCATCATCACCAGGTAAGTAAAGATGCTGGGCATCGTCAGGCATGTGTAGCGCAGGTGCGTGACGGCAAACTCATATGCCGGCTCGGGCGTTCCCATCCAGGAGACCAATGCAGGGGTCAATAGCCACCCGGCAATGGCCATCACAAGTGAAAAGCCGATGACAAAAATGACGGCGCCACCGACCACACGTTTAACCGCTTGCAGGTCACCAGCGCCTAGGGACTGACCAATCGCCACTGCGGCGGCTGTGCCAATGCCCATAGCCGCACCCATCACCATCATCATGATCACGTTGGCGGTGGCCACGGCGGTCAGTGCATTCGCTCCCAGCACTTGACCTACCCAGATCGCTCCCCAGGTGCCAGCCAGAGAATGCAGCAGGTTGGTCGCTAGCAACGGAAGTGCAAAAAGAGCCAGTGTCGGTGTGATCGGGCCCGAAATGAAGCGGTT
>CANBWK010000144.1 GCA_947373105.1 Comamonadaceae bacterium
GGTGGTTACAAAGGTGCCGCGGGTGATGTGGCGTATGACGTGGGTTACCTGCACTACGAATACCCGAACAACAACCTCAAGCCGAGTGCCAATACCGATGAATTTTATGGTGCGGTTACTGTAGGTGTCTTCACTGCTAAATACTCTCATGCCGTTTCAAACTTGTTCGGATTTTCGGGAAGCAAGAACAGTGGCTATCTTGATTTAAGCGCCGCATTGGACTTGGGTAATGGCTATTCATTGACGCCTCATATCGGACGCCAAAACGTCAGCGGTAAAGGTAATGGCATCTACTCCTATACCGACTATGCCGTGACTTTGGGCAAGGACTTTGGTAACGGAGTGTCTGCCAGCGCGGCCATCATTGGCACCGATGCAAAAGCAGGTTCTTATGTCAGCCCAGCCAACAAGGACTTGGGTAAGTCTGGCCTTGTAGTCGGCCTGAAATACACCTTCTGATTTAGTTAGTTTTCAAACAAGGAGTCACCATGAAACTGGTCACCGCCATCATCAAACCGTTCAAGCTGGACGAGGTGCGTGAAGCCCTCTCCGGTATTGGAGTCCAAGGCATCACGGTCACTGAAGTCAAAGGCTTTGGTCGTCAAAAAGGCCATACCGAGTTGTATCGCGGCGCCGAGTACGTGGTTGACTTCTTGCCCAAAGTGAAAATTGAAGCCGCAGTGTCCAGTGAGTTGGTCGAGCGGGTTATCGAAGCCATCGAAGCCGGTGCGCGCACCGGCAAGATTGGCGACGGCAAAGTCTTTGTGTATGACCTGGAACAAGTGGTTCGCATCCGTACCGGTGAAACCGGCAACGACGCCCTGTAAACCCCATCCCCGAAAGAGAGTCAAAAAAATGAAAAAGCTACTTGCCTCCTTGGCATTGGGTTTCAGCCTCTTGGCTGCCGCGCCCGCCTTCAGTGCCGATGCACCCGCCGCTGCACCAGCAGCAACCGAAGCCAAAGCCGATGCGGCCCCTGCTGCTGCACCTGCCGCGGCCGCCGCTGCTGCGCCTGCGGCCGCAACTGCAGCCCCTGCAGAAGCCGCGCCTGTGCTGGTGCCCAACAAGGGCGACACCGCCTGGATGATGGTCTCCACCATCTTGGTCATCATGATGGTTGTCCCTGGTTTGGCCTTGTTCTATGGCGGTTTGGTCCGCAGCAAGAACATGCTGTCGGTGCTGATGCAAGTCATGGTCACCTTCTCGTTGATCACCGTCTTGTGGTTCATTTACGGCTACAGCCTTGCATTTACTGAAGGCAATGCCTATATCGGTGGTCTCGATCGCCTCTTCATGAAGGGCATCTGGGATAACGCTGCCGGTACGTTTGCCAATGCCGCGACTTTCAGCAAGGGTGTTGTGATTCCTGAGATCACTTTCGCAGGCTTTCAAGCAACGTTTGCTGGCATCACTTGCGCTTTGATCGTGGGTTCATTTGCGGAACGCATCAAGTTCTCTGCTGTGCTGATGTTCATGGTTTTGTGGTTCACCTTCAGCTACTTGCCGATCGCCCACATGGTCTGGTTCTGGATGGGTCCTGACGCTTACAGCGCCAAAGAGGTGGTGGACGAAATGAATGGCAAAGCCGGTCTGCTCTGGCAGTGGGGTGCGCTGGACTTCGCTGGCGGTACTGTGGTCCACATCAACGCCGCCATGGCCGGCTTGGTGGGTGCCTTTATGGTTGGCAAGCGTGTGGGTTATGGCCGTGAAGCCATGGCGCCGCACAGCCTGACATTGACCATGGTCGGCGCATCGCTCTTGTGGGTGGGTTGGTTCGGCTTCAATGCAGGCTCAGCTTTGGAAGCCAATGGTTTCGCAGCCCTGGCCTTTGCCAACACCTTGCTCGCTACCGCTGCTGCTGTGTTGTCCTGGTGTATTGGTGAAGCCTTGATGCGTGGCAAAGCCTCCATGTTGGGTGCTGCTTCAGGTGCTGTGGCTGGCTTGGTGGCGATCACGCCTGCCGCTGGCAACGTGGGCATCGGTGGCGCTTTGATCATTGGTTTGATCGCTGGCTTCGCATGTTTGTGGGGCGTCAATGGCCTCAAGAAAATGCTCGGTGCTGACGACTCGTTGGACGTGTTCGGTGTGCACGGTGTGGGCGGTATCGTCGGTGCATTGCTCACCGGTGTGTTCAGCTCGCCTAGCTTGGGTGGTCCTAGCGCCATGGGCGATTGGGTCACAGCCACCATGATCACTTCGGCCGACTTCTCTATCGCTTCGCAAGTGTTGATTCAGGCCAAAGCTGTCTTGGTGACCATTGTCTGGTCGGGTGTCGTGTCTCTGATCTCCTTCAAGCTGGTGGATCTGACGATCGGTCTGCGCGTCACGGAAGAAGAAGAGCGCGAAGGTCTGGACATCAGCTCGCACGGTGAGACTGCGTACCACGGTTAATACGATTTCATTGCAAGGGTGGTTTTCACCACCTCTCCTCACAGCCCGCCGCATGCAAGTGCGCGGGCTTTTTTAATGTCCGTACAGCATGTTAAAGTGTACGGCTCAAGTTTGCTTCGATTGCCCATGTCACATCCCCAAGATCCGGCCCCAGTTTCTGAGTCAAGTTGTGCTGACGAGGACGAGAACCCCCGCATTTCTTTGAAAATTGAAGATTGGTTGACGGTCATCGTCATGGGCTTGCTTTCCCTGATCACCTTTGCCAACGTGCTGGTGCGTTACTTCACGGACCAATCCTTTGCCTGGACAGAAGAGTTCTCGGTCTTCCTCATGATTGTGCTGGCGCTGGTCGCGGGCTCTGCATCGGTGGCGCGCAACAGGCAAATTCGAATCGAGTATTTTGCAGACAGTGGCTCTGAAGAACGGCAACGTGCATTGGCCCGTTTTGGCGCCATGATGGTGTTTCTTTTGTTTGCGCTGATCGCTGTTCTCAGCACCCGCGTGGTCTGGGACGATTACCGCTTTGGTGAAACCTCGCCCGGCATTGGGGTGCCGCAGTGGTGGTACACCATCTGGTTGCCGGTCATGTCGGTGGCGATTGCTGGGCGTGCATTGGGGCTCTTCGTTCGCCGAGGTCGTCAGTCATGATCCCCACGCTGCTGTTTGTCGCATTTGTGTTCATGATGTTGATGGGCGTGCCCATTGGCGCCGCGCTCGGTTTGGCTGGTGCTGCGTGCATTGCCTTGGCCAATTCGGATGCGCAATGGTTTGGTCTCTTGGCTGTACCGCAGAATTTTTATGCAGGCCTGGGCAAATACCCCCTCCTGGCGATTCCGATGTTTGTGTTGGTCGGCTCCATCTTTGACCGCTCGGGCGTGGCGTTGCGCTTGGTCAACTTTGCCGTGGCCATTGTGGGCCGTGGCCCGGGCATGTTGCCTTTGGTGGCCATTGTGGTGGCCATGTTTTTGGGTGGTATTTCAGGCTCAGGACCCGCCAATGCGGCGGCTGTGGGCGCGGTCATGATCGCGGCCATGTCACGCGCCGGTTACCCGCCCGCTTTTTCTGCCAGCGTGGTGGGCGCGGCGGCGGCCACCGATATTTTGATCCCACCCTCTGTGGCCTTCATTGTGTATTCGGTCTTGGTGCCTGGTGCTTCTGTGCCCGCCTTGTTTGCGGCGGGCATGATCCCTGGCATTTTGGCGGGTGTGGCCTTGATTGTGCCCACCGTCTGGATGGCCCGCAAACACAAAATGGGTGCACTCGAGGCCAGCTTGCCTCGCCCTGAATTGTGGAAAAGCTTTACCGAAGCGACTTGGGGCTTGGCCGCGCCGGTACTGATTTTGGGGGGCATGCGTGCTGGTTGGTTCACGCCTACTGAGGCCGCGGTAGTGGCCGTGTTCTATGGTTTGTTTGTGGGGATGGTGATTTACCGCACCATCCATGTCCGCGACCTGTTTGTGATCTTGCGTGAGTCGGGCGAACTGTCGGCCATCATTTTGTTGGTGGTTTCGCTGGCAGGGATCTTTGCTTTTTCGCTGTCCACCTTGGGTGTGATTGACCCTGTCACCAGAGCCATCGTCAATTCGGGATTGGGCGAATACGGTGTGTTGGCATTGCTCATCCTCTTGCTGATCACGGTGGGCATGTTCCTCGATGGTGTTTCGATCTTCTTGATCTTCGTGCCCTTGCTGTGGCCCATCGTTCAGTTTTACAAGTGGGACCCCGTCTGGTTTGGTGTGATCCTCACACTCAAAGTGGCGCTGGGACAGTTCACTCCGCCGTTGGCTGTGAACCTGATGGTATCGTGTCGGATAGCGGGTGTGCGCATGGAAGAAACAGTGCCCTGGGTGGGCTGGATGTTGTTTTCGATGTTCCTGGTCATGATCGCGGTCATCGCCTGGCCTGAGCTTGCTTTGTGGTTGCCCCGTTATTTGGGCTATTGAATTGTCATTTTTCTAAAAGGAGACTCTCATGAAATTACGTCGTCATCTACTCAGTCTGCTGGCCCTTGCAGCAGGCTTAAGCGCCTTCACTGCGCCGGCCATCGCGGCCGAATACAAAGCCGAATACCGCTTGTCACTGGTCCTTGGCCCGCCAACACCATGGGGGCAAGCCGGCAAGATGTGGGCCGATATGGTCAAAGAGCGCACGCAAGGGCGCATCAACATCAAGCTGTACCCAGGCGTGTCGTTGATTCAGGGAGATCAAACACGCGAGTTCAGCGCTTTGCGCCAAGGTGTGATTGACATGGCCGTGGGCTCGACCATCAACTGGTCGCCGCAAGTCAAAGAGTTGAATCTGTTTTCTTTGCCTTTCTTGATGCCTGACTATGCCGCTATCGATGCATTGACCCAAGGCAACGTGGGTAAAAAAGTTTTCTCGACGCTCGACAAATCGGGTGTGGTGCCCTTGGCTTGGGGTGAAAACGGTTTCCGTGAGTTGACCAATTCCAAGCGTGCCATCAAGTCGCCTGCCGACCTCAAAGGCATGAAAATCCGCGTGGTGGGCTCGCCTATTTATTCGGACATGTTCAGTGCCATGGGCGCCAACCCCACGCAAATGAGCTGGGCCGATGCACAACCCGCTTTGTCCAGTGGCGCGGTGGACGGACAAGAGAACCCCTTGTTCTTGTTCACGGTGCTGAAAATGCACACGGTGGGTCAGAAATTTGTGACCACTTGGGGCTATGTGGCCGATCCGCTGATCTTTGTGGTCAACAAAGAAATCTGGAGCACATGGACACCGGCCGATCAAGCCATCGTGCGCCAAGCGGCCATCGATGCGGGTAAGGCTGAGATCACCATTGCCCGCAAAGGTCTGGTCGAGGCAGACAAGCCCGTGCTCAAAGACATTGCGGCCATGGGCGTGACAGTGACATCGTTGACACCTGAAGAGCGCGACGTTTTTGTGAAAGCGACTCGCCCTGTGTATGAAAAGTGGAAAAACACAGTCGGTGTGGCCTTGGTCAAAGAAGCCGAAGAAGCGGTAGCTGCTCGCAAGAAGTAACCGACGCCGGTTCGCTGGCAACACCCCAGCCCGCAGCGCCTCGTGCCCTGCGGGCTGTTTCATTTGGGTTACCAAAAAGCGAACGAGTTGGCGAAATCCCGCCTGACGGGGCACAATGCCCGCATGCAACTTGAACACGCGTGGACCGCCATCACCACCACACCCGATGGCCTGAGCGAGTCGCCCTTTTGGCACCCCCAAGAAAACCGTTTGTACTGGGTAGACATCCCTGGGCGCAGATTGGCGCGTCTGTCGATTCGGGGGCATTTGCAGGCGCAAGGCTCAGTCGAATATTGGCCCATGGCCGAAGAGCCCGGTTGCATCGCGCCTGTGCAAGGTGGAGGCTTGATCATCGCTTTGCGCGATGGCATTGACCTTGGCACGACGTGGGGCGGCCCGCTTCAACGGCTCGCCGCTGCGCCTTATGACACCACCAAACTGCGCTTTAACGACGGCAAGTGCGATGCGCAAGGCCGTTTTTGGGCAGGTACCTTGTATGAGCCTAAGGACCAAGTGTTGGGCGAACTCTACATGCTCGACGGCCGTGGCCTGCAAGCCATGCAAGGCGGCGTGACCACCGCCAACGGCCTGGCTTGGTCGCCCGATGGTCGCACCGTTTATTGGTCCGACACCGCCGCGCACCGCGTGCGGGCGTTTGACGTGGATTTGGTGAGCGGCCAGTTTTCAGGGGAGCGCCTGTTTCATCAAATGACGCCCAAGCCCGCAGGTTGGACGTGGGGCAGCGACGCGCCTTATGCGGGCCGGCCAGATGGTGCAGCCATGGACGCCGAAGGCTGCTACTGGTCTGCTCAATACGAAGGCCAGCGCCTGCTGCGCCTGTCGCCCACCGGCCAAGTGCTGGCCGAAGTGAGAACCCCAGTGCCGTGCCCCACCATGCCCTGCTTTGGCGGGCCAGACCTCCAGACCCTGTTCATCACCACATCCCGACAAGGCCGCAGCGCCCAAGAGCTGAGCCAGTACCCGCAAGCGGGTTGCGTGTTTGCGTTGCGGGTGGAGGTGCCGGGCTTGGGGGTGAACTTCTACCAACCCTGACGCCTTGTGTCCAGTTGGCCGAATTTCTAACAACCCTTTCCCTCAAAAAAATCACAGTGGGCGCAAAGCAAGAGCGTTAACATGTTGGGCATGGATGCTGAACTCACTGCCCTCATC
>CANBWK010000145.1 GCA_947373105.1 Comamonadaceae bacterium
TAAATCATTTCTTCGACCTCACGGCTGGCGACGTTTTCGCCGCCGGTTTTGATCATGTCTTTCTTGCGATCGACCACGGTGATGTAGCCTTCGTCGTCCATGGTGGCCAGGTCACCACTGTGGAACCAGTCGCCCTCAAAAGATGCCAGAGTGCGCTCATCGTCATGAAAGTAGCCCAGCATGAGGTGCGGTGAGCGGTGCACGATCTCGCCCACCTCGCCTACCGCCACGTCTTGCATCTGGTCATTGACCACGCGGGTCTCCACATTGAGCACCGCTTTGCCGCAAGAGCCGGGTTTGCGCAATTGGTCTTCAGGGCCAAGCATGGTGGCCAGCGGCGCAATTTCGGTCTGGCCATACAGGTTCCATAAGCGCACATTGGGCAAACGCGCTGCCAATTCTTTAAGCACCTCGACAGGCATGATCGACGCGCCGTAATAGCCCTTGGCCAAACTGACCAGTTTTGCAGCATCGAACAAAGGCGAGCGCAGCAACGCGATCCACACGGTGGGTGGCGCAAAGAAACTGGTGATTTTGAATTTTTCGATCAAGGCCAGCAGGTTGTCGGGCACCGGTTTGGCGGTGATGACATTGGTGCTGCCCATGTAGATGGCGGGGCCAAAAAACACATCGAGCTGTGCGCAGTGGTACAGCGGCAAGGCATGCAGAGCCAAGTCCTCTTGGGCAATGGCGGCGTCGACCACACAGCTGACGTACTGCCAGAGCACCGCGTCATGGGTCAGCATGGCGCCTTTGGGGGTGGATTCGGTGCCGCTGGTGTAGACAATCTGCGCCAGCGCATCGCTCTTTAAATGCACTTCAGGCAAGGGGTTCTGACAAGCCGCCAACACATCAAAGTTGTGCATACCTTGCACGGGTTGGCAGGGGTCTTCAGAGGGCAGCCAGATGTACTGCGTGACCTGGGTGTCCAATGACGCCGCCGCCTGTGCCAGCTCAGCCAAGCCACTGTCGGTGGCCAAGGTTTGGGCGCCTGCATGGCGCAGGATGTAGGCCACCTCGTCGGCTTTGAGCATGAAATTGATGGGCACCATGACCGCACCGCGGCGCGCCAGCGCAAACCGCAAGGCCGCAAAGCCATGCGAGTTGCGGGCCAGCACAGCCACTTTGTCGCCCTCGGCCACACAGATCTGGGCCAAGCCAGCTGCCAAGCGGGTCACCAAGGCGTCAAAGTTGGCATAGGTCCAGGTGGTGGCACCGCACACGATGCCGGTTTTGGCCGGCAAACGGATGGCCGTGCGCCGCAGGGCATCGGCAATGGTTTGACGCCGAACCACGGGATGAATGGAAAGGGACATGAAAAGCTCCGTTTCAAATCGATAATAGAGGGATTGGACTTATTTGAAATGCATTCTGGAGCGCAAACAATTGGCACTTTCACCCCCCTCCCCCCGAAAACTGTCACATACGCGAACCGTGGTCTACCAAGGTTACGACCGCGAAGATGGCCTGTGGGACGTTGAAGCCGAACTGACCGACGTCAAGACCTTCGATTTCAAAGTGCCCAACGAGCGGCTTTTCCCAGCCAATGAACCCATTCACCGCCTGAAAATCCGGGTCACCCTGGACAGCCGCTTGGTGATTCAGGACATCGCCACCTCGATGGACAGTATTCCGCACCCCGAATGTTCGGGCGCACCACACGGCATGCACAAACTCATTGGCTGCACCATGGGCCCGGGCTGGCGCAAGGTCATCAACCAGCATGTGGGCGGTGAAGAGGGCTGCACGCACTTGCGCGAGATGCTCTCCAACATGGCCACCGCCGCCTACCAGACCGTTCCAGCCAGCCAATGGCATCGGCGTGAAATGTCAGGCATACCCCAACCCGAAGTCACCAAGCCCCCCTACCACCTGGGGCAATGCCACAGTTGGGCCTACGACAGCCCCACGACGCAGCGGGCGTATCCGATGTTTTACAAGCCCAAGGCAGAAACAGTCAAGGAATAAGCGTATTGAATTGCATTTGCAATACAATCTACGCATGAAAACCGCCACCATCCCCCCTATTCGTGTCGCTCCAGCGTTCAGGGGCGAAATCGAAAGTGTCCTCGAGCAAGGCGAGTCACTTTCTGAATTCGTAGAAAACGCGGTGCGTCAAAGCGTTTTGAAGCGGCAAAACCAAAGCGAGTTTGTGCGCCGTGGCATGGCCGCCATTCAAGAAACCCAGCGCTTGGGCAACGGCATCGCAGCAGATGACGTCCTGGCCCAACTTGATGCCAAACTGGCCGCAGCACGCAAGACCCTGGCACAACGCAAAGCATGAACTTCACAGTTCAGTTCAGCACCGCGGCCAACGAAGACTTGCAGCGGATTTTTGATTTCCTGATCCAGCGTGAATTGGAAAGCCCAACCGGGGATCTGGACATCCCGGAAAAAGCACGTCATGCCATTCATGCCTGCATTGCACTTTTACAAACATCACCGTTCGCTTGCCGTAAAGTTGGAGAAAGCCCTTTCACGCGCGAATTGATCATCGCCTTTGGTAGCACAGGCTATGTCGCGCTCTTAGAAATCGTCAACGACACCACGGTCATCGTCGGCGCCATTCGGCATCAGCGGGAAGACGACTACCATTGAAAACTTGTCGATACGCCACCGCGTGTCACATCGCAGGGTCATACTGTTCTTGTAAGAAAAAGACCTCTTCAATATCCTGCGACAATCCCATCTCGTAAGCCCTCGCGCTTTTTTCTTATTCAGCCTCTGGACATAAACCATGAACCGCTGCACTTTGGCCCCCACGGGGCGTGCCTTGCTTTGCCTTGAAATCCTCATCTCTGTGGAGGCTGCATGAGCAAAAAAGTCTTTATCAAAACTTTCGGTTGTCAGATGAACGAGTACGACTCGGACAAGATGGCCGATGTCATGCATGCCGCTGAGGGCTATGAACCGACGCAAGATGTGGACGAAGCAGATTTGATTTTGTTCAACACCTGCTCGGTGCGGGAGCGGGCGCAAGAAAAAGTATTCAGCGACCTGGGCCGCATCAAGCACCTGAAAGCCAAGGGCGTTTTGATTGGCGTGGGCGGTTGCGTGGCCAGCCAAGAAGGCGCAGAGATCATCAAGCGCGCGCCCTATGTGGACGTGGTGTTTGGCCCCCAGACCTTGCACCGCTTGCCGGAGTTGCTGGCCGAACGGGAGCGCAAGAAGCGCCCACAGGTGGACATCAGCTTTCCGGAGATTGAAAAGTTCGACCACATGCCACCGGCCAAAGTCGATGGCGCGACCGCCTTTGTGTCGATCATGGAAGGGTGCAGCAAGTACTGCAGTTATTGCGTGGTGCCTTACACACGGGGCGAAGAATTCAGTCGCCCGTTTGAAGATGTGCTGGTGGAGATTGCCGGTCTGGCTGAGCAAGGCGTGCGTGAGGTCACGATGCTGGGGCAAAACGTCAACGCCTACCGCGCCCCCATGGGTGGCACGGCCGAGACCGCCGACTTGGCCACGTTGATCGAATACGTGGCCGATATGCCGGGCATTGAGCGTATTCGTTTCATGACCAGCCACCCCAATGAGTTCACGCAACGGCTGATCGATGTCTACGAAAAAGTGCCCAAACTCGTCAGTCACTTGCACCTGCCGGTGCAGCATGGCTCAGACCGCATTTTGATGGCGATGAAGCGCGGTTACACCGCCATGGAATACAAAAGCACAATTCGCAAACTGCGGGCCATTCGCCCTAATTTGTCGATGAGCAGCGACTTCATTGTGGGTTTCCCAGGCGAGACCGACGAGGACTTTGCCAAGATGATGAAGCTGATTGACGACGTGGGCTTTGACACGAGCTTCAGCTTCATTTTCAGCCCCCGCCCTGGCACGCCTGCTGCCAATTTGCATGACGACACGCCGCACGAGGTCAAGCTCAAGCGGCTGCAACACCTGCAAGCCACTATTGAAGCCAATGTTCAACGCATCAGCGAAAACTTGGTGGGCTCCACACAGCGCATTTTGGTCGAGCGCCCTTCGCGCAAAGATGCAAGCGAATGGGCCGGTCGCACCGAATGCAACCGCGTGGTGAACTTCCCTGCGGGCCCGAATGCGGCCCGCCTGATTGGGCAGATGATGGATGTAAGGGTGACGCAGCCTCTTGGACATTCGCTGCGCGGTGAATTGGTCTTGATCTGATCCTGATCTGAAATACGGGTCCCCCAAATAAAAAGGCCACTTCAATCGAAGTGGCCTTGAGGGTTAGAAACCCGTTAGCGTCACTGGCCTAACTTGGCAAAGTTAGGTTGCACGCTTTGCATCAAACCGCGGTTTTTATACAGGACCGCATCGTCAGGCAACATCAGCTTGTCTGCCACCAAAGCGTCGACAGCGGCGTTCCATTTCGTCAGATAGCCTGCGGGGTTGGTGTACAACTCTTGGGCGCTCTTGCGTGAGTCTTTGGCGTTTTTGCTGGCGGTGTTCAAAGCAAACGACAGTTGCGAACTGCTCAGGCCGTTTTGATCGCCCTGAACAAAACCAGCGTTGCGTAAGCTGTAACCGACAAACGTGGCCAAAGGCACAGCGCTGTCAGGCATTTTGACGCCCGCTTTGCTGTTGCCTTGCGCATCGGACGTGGGCTGATGGACCACGTACATTTTGCTAGAAGGCACAGAAGGAATCACGCTTTCGTCGTTCAGTGTCAAGGTGTTGTAAACACCATTGAAGCCCAGACCCAAGGCTGACAAATCAGGCGCTGTGAGGCTTTGCGGATTGCTGGTGGGTACAGCCATCGTGCCATCAGACACCTTGGGGAAGTTACTGGCCAAAGGAGTTCCTGTGCCTTTGGCCCAGCCCTCCAGGCTGCTCAACAACGCCCTGTACAAGGCTGTACTGGCATTCAATGCACCTGGCATGGAGGCAACAGCATTGCCTGCACGGCTGTCCACACTGTAATCAGGTTGACTTTTTGCATTATTAGCCAATTGTGTCGGGCCATGCGATGTGCCTGCTGAGTAGAACAAGCGCACATTGGCGGGAATCTCAATGTCTTTGCCAGCACCATCGGTCGCAACCAAAGAAGCGCGTGCGCCACCAAACTCAATCGGACTGTCGTACTGATAGACCTTGGGGCAGGTGTTGAGTTCGGTGCACTTTTTCAACAAACCATCTGTCTTGCCAGAGAGGGGGTCAGTGATCGTCGAATAAGCGAACGGGAACTGGTCACCAGGGGTGTAGTGCGTCTCGTGTTGACGTGAATAGTCACCGGGCTTGGACCAACGGTAGTTGGTGTAAGTTTTACGCGACCCACCCACCAAAGGCAACATGCCATCAAAAACAGTGCGCACTTGACGATCGGCATTGAAGCCCATCCATAAGAAGTCGCGCAGATACCGGCCTGATTGTGAAATGCCTGTGGCCAAGGTCGTTTTGATTCTGCCGGCAACGGGATTGGCATTGCCCGCCTTGTCTTGCGACTCATAGCGCAAGAACGAAATCAAATCACGCACACCCAAGAATCCCAAGCCCATGGCCTTGGGATCACTGGCGGTGTAATTGAAGTGGTAGATGGATCCGTTGTCGCTGCCGTTGTCTAAAGCGGCGGCGTATTTGACATCAGCCTGTACCTTGGCGCGGTCAATGGCCACATAGCCAAAACCAGTGGCGGTGGTGTTGCCACCTTCAGCCACGCCTGTTCCGGCGGTGTAGGTCCACAAAGCGGGGTCCACAACGATTGGCGCACTGGTTGCTGTTTTGCGGACCCATAAACTGGCAGGGCTTGTCATGACGCGGGGGTAGTAAGTACCTAACAAATTGGCCGTCAGACTCGCACTGTCCGCAATGAATTCGTCTTGCACCCCTCCGGTGATTTTGGCACCCGCTGCGTCCTTGGCGACCGGTAAGGTCATGCCCGGTGCGTACCAGGTTTTGGTGCTGGTGATGGCCGCTGTGGCGCCACTCAGCGAAGAGGGACGATCGCCCTGCCAGCCTGATAAGACCACGGTCATGCCTTGTTTCATCAAATAAGCACTGCCGGCACCCACACCGGTTGTGACGGTGCCGGTGGCTGTGGTGGGAATCACGGGGGCGACGTTGTTAAACAGATCGTTGCCCGAGCCATCGTTCAAACCTTCTAATGCACTGGTGTTGGTTCGGTTGTTGACGATGTACAGCAAGCTACCGCTGGCTTTGGCCGCATCACTGGGGGTCAAGATGACCACATCGAATTTGTAGTTCACCATGCCGGAGGCATCGGCAGAGTTTTTCAGATCCACGATGGTGGCTGCGCACGGATCATTCGGATTCACCTTGGCTGAGGCTTCAGCCAGGATGTAGTCGTAGGTGCCTACGGCACCAAATTGGGCACCGTTGAATGCCGGCGCTTTGCCCTTGGTCACCAAAGACTCGATCCATGAGTTGGTGATCGGACAAGACACCGTCAGGTCAGGGGCCACCAAAGCAGACTTGGCCGCAGGGATAACGGGTATGGCAAATAAGTCTGAATTGCTTGAACCGCAAGCCACCAGTAAGGCGGCTACCGCGCTCAATCCAAGCACTGCCTGGATGGGTTTGAGCATGGGTTGTTTTTCTCTTTTTGTAGGCTTG